>CAZIMU010000012.1:0-22177 GCA_964540355.1 uncultured Fibrobacteraceae bacterium
CAAAAGTTTATTCCGCTTATGCAGAGGTGGAGTTTTATTATTTAAAAGATATAAAAGTAGCAGAAAAGCGCAAATTCCGCTACGATGCAAACCGCCATTACTGGGACAGATATTTTAAAGAATTTTTCTATTATTCAACCGAGCCATAACCGAAAAAATTTTCTATATTATCAAAATGTTTAGGGAATATTCTTTTCATTTAATCCCGTAGCCCTAAACAAATCTGAACAAAAAGGTGCTTCTATGGAGAAAAAAGACCTAACAGCAGCAGATGTCTGGGCAATGTTCGCCGAGACCGACCGCCAAATGCGAGAAAATGAACGCATTTTAAACGAAAAGTTCGCCGAGACTGACCGTAAAATAGCGGCGGGCCACCGCCTTTTAGACGAGAAACTTGCAGAAAACGACCGCAAACTCACCGAGAAATTCGAAGCACTTGGTATTAAAGTCAATGACTTAAAATCAAATTTAGTTGGCATTAGCGATAGCAACGGCGAATTTGCGGAAGAGTATTTTTTCACTTCCTTGAAAAAGAAAATGGAATTCGCAGGAGTGCATTTTGACGACATAAGCAAAGACTTCAAGCTACTCAAAAAAATGCCAAATGGCGAAAGGCTCGAAGACCAGTTTGACATCGTTATGATAAACGATAATGCAGTCGCCTTAGTAGAAGTCAAATATACAGCTAGAAAGGGTTATCCAGCAATAATGGTAAATCAAAAAGTCCGCAATTTTAGGACTTTGTTCCCCGACTATGCAAATTACAAGATATATCTAGGGCTAGGTGCTCTTTCTATAAGCGATGAAGTTGCACAAGAAGCTAAGAAACTAGGCATAGGACTGCTTAGGCAAGTAGGCGAAACCGTTGAATACGAAACCAATTGGGTGAGAGCGTATTAGAGGGATGTATGCCCATTTCCAAGAAGTTCCATTTTTTGATAAACCCTATAAGCGGCGGAGGGCAGGGCAAAGAAGTATTTGATTTTTTGCCAGAAATTATGCGCTCTATGGATTTTAAGGAAGATGAATGGATGCGGGAATTCAGCATTAAAGATCTTTTTGAGGAACAGATTAGGGATGCCCTTGCCAGCTCTCAGTGCCTTATAGCTGTTGGCGGAGATGGCACAATGACGGCTGTGTTCAGCGTTCTTTTGCGGCACGAGGAATTTAGGCATATAAAAATTGGGCTTATACCTCTTGGAACAGGAAACGACCTCGCAAGGGTTTTGAACCTCTATTCCGCCCTTGTTGATAGGGGCTTGCTGTACATAGTTCGCAAACTTGTTGTGGCAAATCCCAGGGAACTTGATTTGTGGCAGGTAAATGGAAAATTTGCAATGGCAAACTATTTTTCGGCAGGCATAGATGCCCACATAGCCTACGATTTCAACAGAGACAGAGCCGAGGGGAGAATAACGGGAAATTCCGTGCTAAAAAATAAATTGCATTATGTGAAAAGATTTTTTGCTGATAAAGACTATCATTTGAAATCGGGGGAGCTGCATATAACAGATGTGTTTGGAAAAAAGAGCATTTTTCCCCTGCAAAACAACTGCACGGTTATAGCTGGGAATATTCCAAGTTTTGCCGGTGGCAGCAATCCTTTTGGAAAATCCGATATGGCAGACGGTTTGCTGGAAGTTTTGAGAATTAAATCTATTGGGCAATTTTTGAGAGCCATTTCTATTGGGGCAGGCAGTTTTGTTACAAAAGCCAAAGAAATTGAAATTCACCTTGAAAAAGACGAATTTATCCAAATAGACGGTGAAGACTTCAAAAACAAGCTAGAAATGCCAATTTGCATAAAATTTGGCGGAAAAGTGAATATGCTGCATTTATAGGATATGGGGTTGGGGTATGGGGTATAAATATGAATTAATTCAGTATTTGTTAAAGTTTTTCAAAAATCTGCCGATATAAGGAGCAAGGAGTATTTTGTTTATGATTAATGGAGTTTCTACTTCAAAAAATGACTATTCTTTGATTGTAACCACAGAAAATAGCAAAGATGCCGCAAAGGGCGAACTTGAACGCCCAGACGAGCAAAAACGCTCAGATGAAGAAAATTTGGGCTATAAACTCACTTTATCCGATGAAAATTGGAAAACTTTTGGCAAAAAAAAGGAATCTGGCGATGAAAAACTCAATGAAGACGACCTAAGAAAGGTAGAAGAACTCAAAAAAATAGATAAGAGGGTTCACACTCACGAGCAGGCTCATTTAAGCGCAGCAGGGGGTTATGCACGCGGTGGTGCAACTTATGATTATGTAACGGGACCAGATGGCAATAAATATGCAAATGCAGGGCATGTAAATATAGATACGAGCAAAGAAAGAACTCCAGAAGCAACCATAAGAAAAGCAAATATAGTCCAAAAAGCCGCCCTTGCTCCAGCAGACCCCTCTCCGGCAGATAAGCAAATAGCAGCCTATGCCGCAAAAATGGCAATGGAGGCAGAGCAAGAACTCGCAGAGAAACAGAAGGCTAAACTTAAAAGCTCTGAAACGACTGAAACGACTGAAACGACTAAAAAAACTAAAACGCCAGAAACCTCAGACACTCCAGATACGCCAGATACGCCAGATGCACCGCAGGTGGCAGTCAATGAATCTACGGGTTAAATTATTTCCTTTTCTTTTTGTAGTCAATTTCGGGGCGCAAAATTTGGCCAACAGTCACCAAAAGCGAAATTATAGGTTCCTTGCGGTCTCCTGATATATCAAAAGCGGCAACTCCACCATAGCCATTTGATTTAACATCTTCGGCCATAGCCTTAATAGAGGGAATTCCGTTGAAAACTATGGTTTCATTATCATTCACAGCAACTTCGCTTTTTGAAGATTCGTCAAAAGACACTTTGTAGGCATCTTTTTTGTTGAACTTTTCTATAATCTCTTTATATTGCAAAACGCCATCGTTGCCAGAGCCTGCCCCTTGATGAGAAGAACCAAGCCCAGCTGCTTTGTAAAATGTTTTGCCATAAAATGGCAGTATTGGCACAAGTTTATTTTTTGGAACGCCAGCACTCGCAAAAGCTGCTAAAATTTTAATGTTATTACTGGTGTTTGAATTGGGTTTTACCTGCGAATCGTTTGCAGATGCCTCGTCTGTGAACCACAATGAAAAATTATCTATTCCGCTCAAATCTGCACCAGAAACTGCGCTTGCAAGAGATTCTGTGCCAGGAATGGCAATGCTAACGGTAATGCCTGAACTTGCCAAATCTGCTGCTTGCTTCAATAATTTCGGCAAATCTTCTGCGCTAATTGCACCACCGTCTAGTTCAAAAGCATTCACTTCATATTCTTTTTGAAATTTTTTAACAGCTTCTGCTAAATTTGTTGATTCATAGGCTTCTTTCATGGCTGCTTCGCTGCCCAAACCGCCCACAGCAACCGTGAGTTTTACCTTTGCTGCTTTTGCTTGATTAACAAGAGCTAGAAAATTATCTTTGTCGGATTCATCAGCAAAAAGCAAGTCCGAACCTGATGGAGTTAAATAACCATAGCGAATATCCGTTAGCAAATCGTAACGCACATCTTTAGGGGTAAATTGCGAATACTGCGCCCAATGGGGAAAATAGGCTATCACCCTGTTTTGGGCAAAAAGCGTAGCTACGCATAACAAAACAAAAAACGGCAAAAATTTATTCATTGCAAACCTCATTTTACCACATATATTTTTTGGTTGTTTTTATCCAAAGTATCCAAGCAAAAAGTATATTTGCTATAATCATAATAATCCTCTTTATTTAACTTTGTTCGCTTAGTTGCATGTTTTTCTTGGTCTTTCGGATCGCCCTTCTGCCCGTCTTTGCAGTACTTATAAGGTCTGCCATCCATACGTCCATAAAAATGATAGTGCTGTTCAACAAGATATGGGTCAATTTTGCTCTTTTTAAAATCTTCTAAATATTTTTTTGCATCTGGCGCTGCTAAATCTTTAGGTATAAACTGGCACATAGCTCCAACTACATCTAGCTTATTCGGCAAAAGAGTCTTCAATTCATCCCAGCCGCCGCTCCAGCAATTTCCTATAGCACACAGAGTAGGAGATTCACTGGAACTGCTCGGTTCTACTGAACTGCTTGAATCGCCTGAGCTGCTTGAATTTCCTGATTCGCTGGAACTGCTCGGTTCTACTGAACTGCTTGAATCACCTAATTCACCGGAACTGCTTGAACTTCCCGAATCAACTGAACTGCTTGAGTCACCCGAATCAACGGAACTGCTTGAACCGCCTGATTCACCAGAACTGCTTGAATCGTCTCCCTCACCAGCGGCAATTAGTTTCGGAGATATTATTTTCTTGTTGTATTTGCCGTTGTTCGCATATTTTCCAGTACATACTTTAGTTTTGTCCCAGCCTTCAACAGGACACTGCAAATAATCCTTATAAACAATTTCTGCAAAACCAATATCAGAAGAGAAAACATCAACGCAACTTTTTATATCTGCTCCTATTTTTTTTTCTCTAATGTCTATAATAATTTGACTCATAAGCACATCGCCATTTATATCACCATACACCTGCCAATCAAAATCTGGTGGCAAATCGGCTTTAATAGCCTTTTCATCATCCATTGATAAATCTGCGCAAGAGCCAAAAAACAGAACCGCTATCACGCATAAAAAAACAAAAAATTTCTTTTTCATAAATCCTCCTAAAATTCCACCTTTACCGCAGCAGACATAATAGTTTTATCCAAATCATATTTTATAGCATTGCCTTCAATTGAATTGGAAAGCACTCCGTATTGCAAATTGAAGTTTGCCCTTTCGCTTATTTTAATCTGCGGGCCTCCCAAAACCAAACTCTCGCCTATTTTATCTATCACACCGAGGTAAGGTTTCTCAAACTCCTTGCTCAGTTGCTGAAAACCACCTATTAAAGAAAGTCCGCGCCAAATACCAACCTTTAAACCTGCCATAATACGGTTTGTTTGAATGGTATCTCCTTTTTTGTTCTGCTCAAAAGAACCAGAGATTGCTAAAGCTTTGCTAAAATCTATGATGCGTGCTATATTAATCTCTGCACCACCACCCATACGGGTGTAATCAGCATCTTCAGAAGAATACATTCCAAATACGCCACGCACATTTATCGCTTTGTTCCAAACAAAATTCAAATCCACATCGCCACCAGTTCTATCGTTAGTGGCATAGCCATTAGGGAGTGCCAAATTAACAGAAGGGTCTAAATGTGAAACAAAAGAAGAAGAATCTCTGCGTTCCAATTTAGTATAGGTTTGCTGCGTATAGGCATTGCGGTAATAATGGGCAAGTTTATAATTATTATCCAAACACATTGCCTGATACAAGCGATCTCTTGTTCCTTTACAGACGGGCTGCGAAGCGTTATATGGATCTCCCTGTTGACCGTCCACTATTGTCATAATAGTCAATGGCAAAGTATAATAATGAGAATAATATAGATTTTCCAAAGAACTGGTACGGAATTGCTGCAAATTACTCTCCAAAGCCGCATCGCTGTTCAATATTGGCAAATTGGGCAAATATGCAGGAGAGGCGGCAAGCTCCGATTCAAAATCCTTATCCGTTTTCAAAAAATGCCCTGATAGTTTTATTTCAAGTGGATTGTCGTTATAAGACACATAAGCATTGCCGAGCAAAGCAGTTTGGCCATTTAACTCTTCTATTAAGGTAAGTTTGTATTTAGAACGTTTATAACTTGGAGCTACATTCTTGTAATATGGGTAATAATTTGGGTAACATTTTTTGCTCTCACTGATATTATCATAAACACAGGGTGTAACAACAGAAGGAATTGAAGTGGAATCAAAAGCCAAAATTTTCACAGAATCTGCCATATATTTTACATGTCGCCAATTGCTCCAGCTGGATAAAGCATATTCCGCACTTACACCAAAATCCACAGGAGAGAATTGTTTTTTGCTGTTATAGCCCAGTTCAATACTCAGCACATTATTCTTTTCGTAATCCAAATCTGTATGTTGTGAAGTGTCTGTATATACATCCAAAACGGAACTGCTAAATCTGTTGAAAGTGTAAACATCATTTATTCCAAATGAAATGCCGTAAGCTTCAATGCCCACACGAGCCGCTGTTGAAAACCTGTCTTTATTCGGGTCAAAATCAAAAAAGATTCTATCTTTTTCGTCAACTACTTTGCGAAGTCGCGCAATTGTTCCCTGCAAAAAAATCTTGTCAAAAACACCAGCAGATATTGCATATTCTACATTCAATCCCTGCAAAATCCTGCGATTTGTGCCGTCTAAATATCTCTCTTCCATCGCTTCTTTTTTAAGGTCGGCAAAAATTTCCGGCTCCATGATGAGGTTGGGCTCTGGCAAATAAATGGTGAGCGGCGTGTGGACAACTCGCATGGTTCCCAAATTGAATTTCAGCTTTTTATCCAATATATTTCCATCGTAGCTCCACCATCTAATTATGGGTGAATTATTGCCTTCTCTATAAGCAGATTGCCAGTCTTTGTGAAAACGCAAATCAAAGGTAGCTCTTGTCTCATTGCTCGGACTTACAGAAAATCTCAGTAAAAAATCGCTGAAAGCCAAGTAGTCCGAAAACGATTCATCAATGTTGTCTGAATTTTTTGCATCTAAGCCAGAATACAATATTCCACCCTTAGCATTGCCACCTAGGGAAAACCCCACTACATTCTCCTCTATGCTGTCTAATGCAGAAATTATTATCCCCTCTTGCGCAAAAGAAAGGCTTGTAAGTAAACTCAAGGCTATTATTGCATATCTCATATTCACCCCTTAAAACTCCACATTGATGGTTGCTTCAAGTATATTTCGCGAAAATTCATGTTTCAAATCAGCTGTCCCCGGATCATTTACAACAGCATAGCCGGGCATATTTGTTTCTTTTCCAGTTTGAGTATCTACATATTTGTATATATTCCTTTCAATAATGCCTTTGTATTCATATACATCGGATTGTAATTTATAGATATTTTCAACGCTCATAATGCCATAATTTATGGAGAACCAAGCATTTTTAGCCACAGTATAATCCAAACCCACCATCCATTGATTTTGCTGCGCTTTTATAATGGGAACAATGGAAACCTTTAAACCGCTCTCTTTCATTTGGCTATATAGAGCATTTACCCCAGCTACATTAAACTCGGAGTTTATTTGTTGGAACCCAAATACTAACCCAAATCTCTTGAAAAAGCGGTAATATAAACCCGCATTTAGAAAATCACTTACATATTCTGCTTTGCCAAGATTATCCCACTCCTGCTCCTTTCCAGAATTCTTGTAGCTTCCGCTTATCTCAAGTGGATTTTTTTCAAATCCTAAAATCCCCAAAATATCAATTTTTGCTCCACCGCCAACCTCCGTGTATTTTGCCGCTTTTGCTGGAACAATGGCAGCGACTTGCTCATAATTTGCAAATAAGCCTTTAACTTCCAAAAGCCCCCTCCAATTCACAGTTAAAACCTCTTGAAAACCCATGCGATTAGAGGTTGCAAAACCATTAGGCAAAGCCATTTGCAAATTTAAATCCGAAAGTTCTTCTAAAATAGCAAGTTCTGCTCGTGTTAGAGTTGATGGATTCCAAGAGGTTTTGGCATAAGGAGAAATATTATAGCTCATTGTTTGGTCGTCCGCCGCGAGATAGTCTGACCTAAGACTAGCACGCATTGGGGAATGTTTGGGCGTAAAGAAATAAAGAGCATCAAAAGAGGAATAAAGAGGTGAGTAAACCCCATATTTGCTCAAATTATAAGTTTGATCTCCACAGGGTCTTCGTCCTGTTCCTGCATCGGCGAGTTTGCAACCTAAATCTTTATCTGAATTCAATATGCGCCTAGCAAAGAAAGATGGCGACTGCGCAACATTATTGAACCAAGCGGAATCGTTTTTAATATAAGAACTGGAAAGGATAATGTCTATATCTGCAATGCCTTTATAACCCAAATCCATTTGCGCAAGAATGGCATTGCCATTTCTTTCAAATAGACTTTCTGTTTTTGTGCCTATAATTTTGTTGGTATCTTTAGCGTCTTTTACATAAGTTAAATTGTAAGCATTGTCATTAGACATAGCAAATTCAGCGGTTAAATTCGCAACAAGGGAGCTTATTCCAAACAGTCCAGCAATATCTGCCCCTACCCTACCCGCAACAACAGATGTTTTTTGCGGCAGAGAATCCAATGTATTTACCAAAGAGTCTCTGTCGGTATCGCTACAACCAGAGCACGAAAATTTTTTGGAAGAGCTTGAATCGTCAAAAATTGAAAGATAAGTTCCACCAACCAGCAGGTTTTTATTAAGTGGTAAAAGTTCAAGATTGCCAGCGAGCAAGAATTTGTCAAAACGCCCCGCCTGTGTTGCGCCCGGAATACCCTCGTTAGGGAGCATATTACCCATAGCACCGCTTGCATCTAAATAACCTGCGCGGCGAAGCCTTGCTCCCAAAGCCTCAACGCGCAATTCTCCAAAAGTTTCGCCGAGCTGTGGGCGGAACTGCAAATTAAAACCCTGCAAATTCCTTTGATTGCCTTGAATCAAGGCTTCTTTTTGAGCCATTTCCCTTTTGCGAGCAAAAATCGTTGGCTCGTACATAATGTCTATACCGGGCATATAAAGGGTTAGAGGAGAATAAGACTGCCTAAAATCACCCACAACCCAGTAAAAACTATCATCCCAATTCCCCTCTATATTCACCCAGGGAACATTTACAACTGTGGCTGCTGCCGCAAAATATTCCTGTGCGCCTGCTCCTAAACGCAGTTTTAAATTAGCACTTATAACATCCCAAGGGCGGAATTTGAAATCCAAATCCAATTGCAAAAATTCAGAAATTTCGTGGTTTGGTAGCCTATTGGTATAATCGCCATTATAATTGCCACTCGTATTATTAGGTTTTTCGTTTGGAGATTCAAAATAAGAATTAAAGGAAGCACTGCGAACGGTTCCGCTTATTTCAACTCCTTTTTTAGAATTAAGAATCTCAACTCTATTCTCTATTTCTTGCTCAGGATCATTTGCAAAAACCATAGAACAAGAGGCTAAAACGGCAAAAAACAATTTTTTATTCATATTTCACAGCCTCGCTTTTAAAACCAAACCTTTGTTTCGGCTTGAACATAGTGAACACTCCAATCATTCTGCGGCAAATTCTCATCTTTGCTGGTCAAATATCTATAGCGAAAATGCAAACCCGCACGTGCGGCAAAATCCCAGTCAAAGCCAAAACCCATAGAGGTATGCAGAATATTTATAGGAGAAAGTTTATAATCGTAAACTGATTTGTAAGAGTCAGCATAAGAACTTGGCGGCGAGCTGCCACCTGGAGAACTGCTGTTTAGCGCAAGTTCGACATAAGCCTTTTCTGCGTGGAACATTTCAAGCCCAAAAATTAAAATCGCATGTAATTTAGGAGTAATTGCTATTGCTGGCTCAGATTGCGCAAACCAATTCCACATAAGCATATCGTTATCGTATTTATCGGTATAAGCCACAGGAATAAAGGATTTTGAAACTCCAGAGAGAGCGGTGTATAATTGTAGCATCACATTTCTCTCAGTGCCAAACCAATGCCCAATATCGTAACCCATATCTATGGCTACAGTGGAATTCCATTTTACGCTGGTTGGCATATTGCAAGGCACCTCTGATCCTACTCCAAAGGAATTGAACTGGGCACAATAAAACGCATCTTGAACATTTTCATAAGGAACAAAGGCATCCCAAGTTTCACCATAGCCACTGCGCAGTCCCCCTACTTGATCGCTAAGTTTGAACTTAGATGCATCCGTGCCTCTGGCAAGCCTGGAAGTATAACGGCGGAGATCATCTTTATAACCGGAATCCGCTTTAAAGAAAGGCTTATGCCTTGTCCAGCTTGTGGAGGTTTCCCATAAGTAACGCCCCACTAAATCGTATCTGAAATTTATTATATCCAACCCTTCATCAAGCTGCCTATGAATTCCATATTGCACATCAAAACGCCCTCTGTCAAATTCGGGTTCCAATTTAATATTTGCACCAACCATATTAGGACCATAGCGAAAAGTTCCCGCGCCAACATAAAATTGGTCTTTGCGCCAAGCAGAAACCCTATCGGGGTTTGCCATTGAATAGGGTGAATAAAAATCTTTTGGCAAATAAATAACTTCTAAGGTTATTGGCTCCCAATGCTTGTCTTGAGCTTTTATATAAAAACCAAAAACAGGAGCAGAAGCAGACGAAGTATAGTTATTTGCATTATAGCATTTAGCATTTGGTGCGTTAGATAAAGGATTAGGAAGAGATGTCGTTAAACTTAGGCAAGAGTCATTAGTTGGGCGGAATGTGGTGGTATCGTCCCAACTCAGTGCCAAATCAAAAGATAAAAAGAATTGCGGATTGATATTGCCTTTTAAGTCCATTGTGGCAACACGCAAATTTTCATATTTCAAAGTGCTATCAGGATTAGAAATAATTGGATAGACATTATTTTCATATATCTGCTCAGGGTCAAAAGTAATTCCCATATAATTTGCGCCAGCAGTTAAGCTGGCTTGCCCAAAATCAATTTTTTCTTTTGCAAAACGCCCACCCACAACCTTGCCACGATAATCATAAGTGCCCACCATCGCAAGTTCGCTGTTATCCCTCGTGTTCAAACGAAGCCCGTCTCTGGTTCCAATGTCCACACTGTTGGGCTGCGAAAGCATTAATTGACCTCTAAAGTTCCAAGGCAATGTGTGTACATCCAGCAACATTCCTCCAAAAGAACGGTTTGTCCAAAATGCTCTGCCTCCTTCTTTCACTGGCTTAAAACCTTTTTCTTTGTAATATGTGCTAACAACCTTTTCTTCTTCGTAAAGTTCGTATTGAGAAATAAAGCGCGGGCTGGTTTCGCGTTCATATATTGTTAGCGGGCTTTGAGTTGTCCAAATTACCCCGCCCATAAAAAGAGTTGCGCCAAATTGACCGCCGCGCATATCCATGCCGGCAAGCATGGTTTCGCTTATAGAAATTCCATAAAAATCCGTGGATGGATGGAACCATTGCACCCTCTCGCCAGTGTTGCCAACGATATATCCCGCATTAGGAGTAAAAGCTTGCTGGTTTGTGGAAAAACCGCTAAAATCAAAGGGCAAATAAAAATTGGTGAATAATGTTAAAAAAGATGCCGGAGAAACCGCAATAAAAGCATTTAAAGCAGAATTGACAAAGGTGCGCATACTCTCGTCACCCTGCAAGGTAGCAGTTTTAGCATAGTCAATATGACCAAAACGCACAGCAAAGTCGCCAGAAACAGCAACGGGAGAATCATCTTTGGTTATAACCGTGGAGCTTGCATATTCTCCAAGCGAATCCAAGCGAGCCTCTACTTGAAGCAGGCCGTCTTCGCTTTGAGCGTAAACAAAAGATACGAAAAAGAACAAACTGAATAAAATTTTTATTCTCATGCAATCCTCACAAAACATTGCGGAAAGGATAACCCTCCGGGCCTTTGTATTCTTCGCCAACTTTTTTGATTACTATATCGTCTATCCAAACTTTGAAATATTGATTTTCATCTTTGCGAACTTCTATTCTAAAGCCCTTTACATTATTCCAAGAGAAAGGCATAAACACCTCTCTGCGGTTTTTGGCATCCCAATAAACGCCCATAGTGCCGAACAGTTTAAGCGGTATGCTTATCCTTTGCCACTCCGTTGTTAAATCCCCAAAACTTTTGGAACCTATTTTCACCTGCAAAGATTCGCCGCCGCTTTTCACGCCATCGTCAACAAGCACGTATTGAGCAACTTCCCCGCCCTTATCGCTTTTAATCCAAAATTCCAAAACACCTTCTTCCAAATAAGGAGTTACATCTTTAGAACCAGCAATGCAAATCGCAACACCAGAATAATCGCTTGCAACCAGCTCTATTTCCATGGATAAATCGCCTTCCATAGCGTATTTATCTGTCATAAAGGGTTCTGGGTTTTCGCGTGGGTATTGATATGTGTAGCCACCGCCTCTGGGTATTCTCTCGCGCATAATAACAACCAGCACGTCTTGGTCTGCCTTGAAGGGTTTAACGTTTTTTTTCAAAAACCGCTCGGAATCGCGGTTTTTGTAAGTGTCAAAGGCGGCAAAGGAATTGACAAAAAACAATGCCGCGAGTAAAACTGCAAATCTGGAAATCATATTCATAATATACATTTTTTCAATTTACAACTCTCAGAGTTTTAACCTGCGAGCCTTGGCTGAGTCGCAAAATATAAACGCCCTTTTGCAAATTAAGGCCACCAAGCGAAACCTCTTTTGAACCAGCATTTTGATGCCCACTTAGCAAGCTCCCTAGCTTTTTCCCTGAAAGCGAATAGACATCCAATTTTGCAACACCGCTTTGCGCAAGATAAAGCTGTACTTTACCATAACCAATTGAAGCAAGCCCTATGTTCTTTGCACTATTGAACTGATATATAATAGCATCAGGCGGTGGAGGTGGAGGTGGTGGCGGAGGTGGTGGTTGTACAGGTATTGATGTTGGCGGAGTTACATTAATTTCTGAGCCACTACCCGTGAGCGTTATTCCTACCCTGCCCGTAGGCGAATTATCAAAACCATCTGTTATCACTGCCAAGAAATAAACTTTGCCAATTTTGCCAGCTTCTGGGGTGTACTTATAGGCAACGTCGCTTACCTTTTCCAATTTTCCTGGATACTGCGGGTCTAAATACACTTGAACGAATTTTATAGGGTCACCGTCAGCATCTTTTCCGCTAAATTTCTCTATATCTATGATTACAGGATCTGTGTTTGGCACCGATGGCGCATAAGTAGTGGTTATGCCTCTAATTGTGGGCGCAAAATTTTGAATCCTCAAAGTAGTGGTTCCTGTTCTGCTTCCGCTTTCATTTTTGACCGTGTATTTAAGCGTTGCCTCAACGCTATTTTTATTGCTCATAGAAGCATCTGGAGTGAAAATAATGTCGGTACCTGAAGATTTAACCGTTCCCACAGACGCAGGCTCAACAGAAACCGATACTATTTGAAGCCCCTTTCCGTTTGGATCTTGTGCCAATAGATCGGTTCCAAGACTAATAGTGGTTGCTACCCTGCGGCTCACGGGAATAAAGTCTATTTCTGGCAAAGATGGGAGCTTGCTTGCTATGTTCACCGTGATTTTATTTTGAATTGTGATGTTGTCTTTGGTCACTTTGTATATAAGCACAATTTTGCCCTTTTTTGAACCATCTGCTTTGTATGTTATGCTGTTTGCGGTATTTGAAACCACCACAGGAATTGATTCATCCCTAGACTTAACTTCTGTGATAGTTCCTGTTAAACCTAAATCAGAAGCACTGAATGTTTTTGTGACTCCATCATCAAGGCTAACCACAACATCTTTGGCTTTTGGATGAGCGCTGGGTACTAACCCAGTCCACGGATTCTTTCTCATGTAACCTTGAAAATATAGCCCCGAACTGGTTAACTTGCTTGTTGAAAGAGAGCCTGAACCTGTGCCCGAAGTGAAAAAAGAAGAACCTTCATTTAAACTGCTCGCATTCCACATGCAGTTGCTGATTTTCTCTTTGTCCATCCAATCTGTCCAAGTATTGGAAGCACCCTCATTTACACTACCATTGCCATCATAATTAACCGCACCCCATTCAGAACCAAAAACCGGAAAATTTGAGTTCATTGTGGTTTGTGCGCTTGAACCTCCGCCAGCACCTGGGAATGAGTGAGAAGCTGCATAAAAGTGAAAGGTAAAAGCAACATTATCATTTGCGCCCCAAGCCGATGTTTGACCGCTCGGCTGCGTGGAATAGCTTGGGCTGCCTATAAGCACTAAATTGGTGTTGCCCGCTGCTTTAAGCGCATCTATGATTGTTTTTGCATGAGAGTTCACTTGACTGGCGCTGGCACCAATAGGCTCATTGTACACCTCCCAAATTATATTTGGTACGCCTTTATATTGATTAGCCATCCACACAAAAAAATCTTTTGCGCTGTTGGTTTCGTTGTGAGCCGAGTGGGAATGCCAATCGACTATTACATATATATCGTTTGCTATGGCTGCATCCACAATTTTTTTCATAATGGCCTTTTGACCGTCTGGATTAAAGTAGTACCCAGCAACTCCACCGGCTTTGTTCACTTCTTCGGAATTCTCTTTATAGTAGCGAATTCCCATTGCTGCGCGAATAACGCCTATTTGCATATTGTCAACAAACCAATCAACCACATCCACATTGTAAAAGGGTGCGCCAGAACCATCGCTCCAATAGAGGCTTGGGCCTTTAACGAAAACGTTAGTTGATTCGGTTCCGTTTTTTGAACCGCATAGATTTTTGCCACAACGCTTTAATGCTCCAAAATGGCTCACAGGGCCGGCCAAAGCCTGAGTCACAAGCAACAGAAATGCCAACACAAAAATTTTCATAAAAGCCTCACTATATAGATATTAGATAATATAGATTATTTTAAATTGAAATAACACAAAACTCGACTATTTTTCAAAAAAAAGCGTTTTTTCGTGATTTTTGCAGAAATTTTCTATATTGTTTTTATATTGAATTCCGTAGGAGGTTGCTTTATGTTCAAGAAAATAATTGCGGCAGGTGCCGTGCTTGCTCTTTTTGCCTGTTCTTCAATTGACGAAGAAAAAAGTTCAAATTCTTCGCAAGGCGGCGGTAACTCCAGTTCTCCACAAGGTGGAGGCGAAGGTAATTCTAGTTCTCCACAAGGCGGCGGTAATTCCAGTTCTCCACAAGGTGGGGGCATTAGCTCCAGCAGTGTTCCAAGCGGACCTTCAATTGTTCCCATAATTGTAGCCAGCAATGGCGATCAAGTATCGGAAATATTCAAAACTTATCACTACGCGTTTACAATGAAAGGGAGCGTAAACGAAGATTTAACACCGTTTTGGGATATAGCCAGAACCGATAGTTGCAAGGTTGAAAAACAAGACAACAAACCACCTACATCTTGCCAACTAGATATGACAAATGCAATTTTGCAACATAAACTCACAAATCAATATTCCCCTCTTCACTATGATAGGGTTACCACTCGTATATATATAGACGGTTCTGCCAGCATGTGGAAGGGCATTACATTAAAGCAATGGAATTTAACGGAAAAAGGAGACGAGGCAGCACTTGGGTTAAATGTTTCAGAAAATGAAACAGATGACATAACAGATGCGAAAATAACCAGCTTAAATAAAGTTATTTCTTTTGAATACAAATATGCAGGCGGTGCCCATGAATTCCGTTTGGGTTCCAAAAATAATGGTGATTTTTGGTATTATGAAGTTAAAAAAGCAACCCCAATTGATTTATCGGCTCCTGAATCCATACTATACACCACAGTGACAATCCCCGTAAGCGAACTAAAGGGCATGGGTTCTTACGCAAACGAAGAAGCCTCTTTTGATATTTCAAAAATCGCAAAATTCATGTGGGCTGCGAAATACGATGAGGCAAACAGTTCCAACAATAAAAACTCCCTTTTGCTTTATGAATTCAAAGCTACTGTAGAACAGTAAAAAAAGATATAAAAAAGCCCCCGTTTATTGCAAACGGGGGCTTTTGTTTTTCAACAATTATTATTTAATCACAATCCTGCTTGTGTGACCAAGCGAAGGAGCGCGAACCATATAAATGCCGGTTGGCAAGTTGCCGAGGTTCATAATATTGCTGTTTGGGCTTAATGTTTGAGAATGAACAATTGCACCTTGCAAGTTGTAAATTTGAACCATAGCAGGTTTAGCAACATTAGCCGAAAGCATTTTGCCATTCAGAGTGAAATTCACGTTTTGGATATTTTTGCTGAGAACAATTGGGTTTGGCTCCCCTAAGGTTCCATCGCATGTCCCCTTAGGACCAAATGCATAGAGCTTAAAGTGAATCGTTCCTGGAGTATAAGATTCATAATTGATTTTAACCGACATCATTTCGGTTAGTGCTTTTGTTATTGCTAAAGGACCAGGACTCCACCCTGCCTGCTCAAAATCGCCGCATTTACCTTTTGGTTTGCAGGTAGCATCTGAGGTATTCCATGTGAAATCCACAGTTTTAACACCAGTTGCTACAGGAATAGGAGCAAACCAAGGATCGTATTTTTCTCTATTTTCTTTATCTGTTACACCAGTTTCATCCCAACCCAATATAAAGTTAAACTTGTCGGCAGCTGAATGATCGCTTTCGTATTTCAAGCAAAAACCGCCAAATGAAGTCATATCTTTCTTTTGAAAGACAGGGATAGTGTTGCCTTTATTGCCTCCGGGAGGAGTGCTAAAATTAACAGCAAGTGCTGCTATGCTAGGTTCCCATACATCAGGGCCGTTAATACCCTCACCAACTGCAAACTCAACTTCAAGATATCCATCTTTCAGATAGCTTGAGCCATCTTTCCTATTTGTGACATCTGGACCCTCGCAAGATTCATAATCTGGCCCAACGAAAGAAACCATATTTCCATTTATGTTAGCTTCTACATAATTTGTTTTTTCTGGTTTACCTTTTACACTTTTACCAGGTGCTTTGTTTGCCATGTCCACACGACAGCCATTGGAGTTAGGCCCTATTACTGGCCCCGCTATATAACCAAACCACCATCCACCCAAAGTTTTGTAGCACTCATTATCTGATTGTTCAGGGTCAAATTTTGAATCATCATCTTGGCATGCCACTACCCAAGGAAACGCCACCTGACCAAACGGGGCATTTGCAGTCCACCACGGCGAACCCGCCGCAAAAGCCATGCCGGAAGCAATAATCACTGCCAAACCGGCTTTTTGATACCTATTCATAGGAACCTCCCAAAACTTGTTATATTACTAAATATACATTAAAAATGACAAAAATGCAATAATAATAGGCTAAAAATGACAAAATGATTAAAAAAGTGTGATTTTTAACCAAAATTTAACAGGAACGCAGGAATTTCTATATTACCCAAATTATGAAGAAAGTCCCTCTCATTTTAGTTTTATCCATACTGTCTTTAGCTTTTGCCCAAGAAGGTACGATAAAGTTTCAAGTTTCCTTAGATTCTACTGGTATGCTTATACCAGCACCTCCCAGAACTGTACCTCTAGCCGCACAACCTCCCAAATCTGCGCCTCCAGCTACGCAGCCAACTACAGCCCCAGCTCCAGCCGCCGCATCTGCACCTCCAGTAGCTGTGCCTTCCAAAGCCGCAACTCCTCCAGCCAAGCAGCCAGAAGCGCAACCGCAAAAAACAACACTTTCTTCCAATAAATCCCAAATTCTCAACTTGGCAGAACTCTCTGCCAAAGATACCGCCAGCTTCGAAACCTATTCTTGGAGGCGCGCACTAGTACAAGATAGCATAGCTGCCATGCAAAGGGAAATTGAGAATTCAAAGAAAAGAACCATGTCGCAGTTTCCTCCCTTAGAGCCAAAAGGCGAATATGAAAAGCAAGCTGAATTCGATGCCCGCAGGGATAAAAGGGACAGAGAACTTGGCGAAAGAATGATACGCGACTACAAACCCTATGCAGACAGGCTCTCCGAGCTTGAAAGAGCCAAAAAGAAGATAGAAGATAACCAGTCTTCGCTCTATTGCACCGTAGAAATAAGAACCAATCCAGCGCAAGCCTCAATTTTCTTAAACAAAGACGAAATAGGTGCAAGCCCCATTGAATACAACATAGCTCTGCCTGGTCTCACGGTGATAAGTGTGCAAAAGGAAAAATACGAGCCTTGGGACACAACCATCACCCTACAGCCTGCACAAAAAATAAGGCTGAATTTAACTCTGCAAGAAAAAAGCATTTTCAGCAAAGAGGGCGAAATAAACTTCCAAAAAATTATAGCTAGAGATACCACCGTAAGAGGCTACCGTTTGAGAATAAACAGGGTCAAAGCTAGAATTAAGCAGATTGACAATGAAATAAAAGTTATCCTTGAAGATTTTGGCAGAACATATCCGCCCCTTGAACCTAAAAGACCAGACGAAACAATTCAGGATTTTGAACGCAGACAAACTACTTGGCGCGAAGATGGCATTAGGCAGGCAGGACTTTTGAGATACAAGCACGAGACATACACCAACCAATTGGTGCGTACGCTCAATGTTCTTGAAAACAATGTAATAGCCACAGAGAGCCAACTCATAGCAGAAACACCCGCAAACGCCCGCATAACGCTCGGTGCTTATGATGTGGAAAGAGAGATTTTCGAGCTAGATATACAAGATACCACAAATGCCAAAACTCCTTTCCATTTCGTAGGCATAGTGGGAATTCCACGTGATACGGCAAAAGCTATGAACCGCAGCACAGAGGGATTTTTGATAGGCATAAACTTCTTGAATTATCCATTTGTTTACAAAGATTCTTCCTTTAACCTAGCGATGAAGGGGATTTCCCTTTCCCGCAAGGCAACTTCTCTTAGAGTGAATGGCTCTTTTAAGCCTATTAGCAAGTTTGAATTTATGGAAGGTTATATGATTCCATGGCGCAGCCACGCAGATTCCCTTATGGGCGGAGAACTCAAGGTGAATTCTTGCCTTGACTTGGATTATATCATGGGCAAAAAAGGATGCGGCAAAGGTCCTGATGTTGCGAATCCCACAAACCCAATACTACCAGTGCAAAACTTAGGCTGGCGTGGTTGGACGAGGATTGGGACATTCACCACAGCGGCAATATTCGGAGCGGTTGCAGTTAAGAAGAATTTGGATGTTTTGCATTACGCAGATAAACAAAAAGGTTTGATGAGGAAAAATCCTGGTCAAGGTGATCCTCTCTATAACGAATGGTATAACGGCTGGAAAGAATATGATGATAAGAAAAACGATCGTGCAACTTCCAGAAATATTTTAGGCGCATTTGCAGGTATTTTTGCCGTAGGCGGAATATTGACTTTTGTGTTTTAACGCGCTGAACTGACTTTACATTTTACTCAGTATAGTGAGTAAAATGTAAAACATACTGAGTATTTTGTAAAACGTACTGAGTATTTTGTATATTATTTATATGAATACTCTGTTTAAAAGAAAGGTAGTTAGCCAAATTTGCCAAAGGCTTGCAGAGCCAAGGCGTTTTATTCAAGTTGTATCCGGGCCAAGGCAAGTAGGCAAAACCACCGCTGTTTTTCAGGCACTTGAGGAATGTGGTTTGCAAAACCGTTTTGTAAGCGCAGATGACCCTAACTTGAACTCAGTGGAATGGATACGCACCGAGTGGGAGCAAGCCCGCTTGGAGCAAAACAGAACAAAGGGAGATTTTGTTTTTGTTATAGACGAAATTCAAAAAATACCTGAGTGGTCTGCAATGGTTAAGTTGATGTGGGACCAAGATACAAGAAAAAAACAACCGTTAAAAATAATTTTAACAGGTTCTTCTTCGCTTCTTTTGCAAAAAGGGATAAAAGAATCTTTAATGGGTAGGTTTGAATTATTATTTTGTACGCATTGGAATTTTGCGGAATGTAAAGAGGCTTTTGGCTATACGCTAGACGATTTTCTTTACTTTGGTGGTTATCCGGGAGCAGCAGTTTTGAGAAAAAACGAGGAGAGATGGAGGCGTTATATTGCAAGCTCCATTGTTGAACCCAGCATTTCCCAAGATATTCTCTTTATGGAAGAGGTTAGAAAACCCGCCTTGATGAGGGCTCTTTTCACGCTTGGAGCCAGCTATTCGGGGCAGGAACTCTCTTACACAAAAATTTTAGGCCAACTGCAAGATGCTGGAAATACTGTGACTATCGCCCATTACTTGGAACTTTTGGCAAAAGCGAATATATTGTGCGGTTTGCAAAAATTTTCGGAAAACAAATTGCAAGTTAAGCAAAGTTCCCCAAGATTTATGGTTTTTGATACTTCCCTAATGACATATTCTTATGGTGCTTCCAAAAAAAGTTTTTTAGAAAATCAAACTGCCAAAGGGCATTTGGTAGAAAGTGCAGTTGGATCCTATTTGCTTGCGAAAGCGAGAGAGGAAAATTTTGAGGTATATTGGTGGAGAGACCGCGACAAAGAAGTTGATTTTGTGCTGAAAAAAGGCAAAAGCATAACCGCTTTGGAAGTGAAAAGCGGCAGGGTAAAACACATAGGCGGCTACTTGGATTTCAAGAAAAAATATCCGCAAGCAAGGTGTTTGGTTATTGGCGATTCAAATTGCAGTTTAGAGGATTTTTTGTTGGGAAAGGTTACTTTCTATATTTCGTAAATGATTAAATCCCCTTATTCCGTACCCCTTGCGGCAATGATCTGCACCGCGTTGCTTTTCTCTTGCGCACCTGACATTGAGCCACCACCACCGCCACAATCGCAGTCAAAGAATTATTGCGTTTACCCAGAAATGCAGCAGTGCTTTCCAACATCACAAACCACTTGCACAACAGGTGGCGAATTTAGCGATTATTGTCCTTATAGCAGTTCTGCCAATATCAGCAGTCCGAGTACGCTTTCTTCATCTAGCAGAGCAGGGCAAGGAGTAGGAGGACCGCTGGTTGAATTGGATATCATAATCCGCGATTTTCCAGCTCCAGCTAACAGTCTTAGAGAAAGAGAGGCTGCGGATTATACTGGCTATTATGGCTTTCAGGAATATGACTACAGCAAATCAGCAGCGAACAAACAATGCAACGCCAACTCCTCCCAAGCCACCAAAGGCATGGTTAGAGATACACTAGATTACAGTCAGTGCAAGGCAGGAGAAAAGAGACGTTATTGCGCAAGACCGTTGCCTGCAAACCCGCCTCCAGACAAAATGTGCTATGGAGAACATTTAGAAACTTGGTACACCAATGGTTCGCACACAAAAACTTTTAACGAGGTACTAACCTTAACACTCAAAAATGGACTTTACGAAATAGATACTGCGGGGTATTTTCCCTTGGATAAATATCCAGATGAACAGACTTTCGGCAAGGAGAATACAGTAAATCGCGTAGCGCACAATTTTGGCTTTACAGTTGCAGGCTCGGCGGAATTTAAGTATGTAAAAGACAATAACGATAAATTTGCCTTTAGAGGCGATGATGATATGTGGATGTTTATAGATGGAGTGTTGGTTATGGATTTAGGCGGTGTCCATCAAAGATTAGCTGATTCCGTTAGTATAGACACCGTAGCCAGCAAAAGAGGTTGGAAAGATGGCTCTACCCACACAATCAACTTTTTTTATGCAGAAAGGCAAACCCATGAATCAAACCTAATGCTTCGTTTTAGGCTTACCGGTCTTTAAGAATCCAAAAACTCCCATCAAGCCTCTCTATTGAATCCGCAATATCTTTTCCGTTGGAAAAATAAATTCCATCGGAATTTGTTTCGTTTACGCCTCGTATAAAAATGTAATAGGCTCCGCCGAATTTTTCTTTGAAGTTGAAGTTTTTGTGTATTTGCTCTAGCCAGCGTTTTAGGGCAGCTGCGTAAATATAGTATTGCAAATGATAAGCAC
The DNA here is from genome assembly GCA_964540355.1 of uncultured Fibrobacteraceae bacterium. Lineage (GTDB taxonomy): Bacteria > Fibrobacterota > Fibrobacteria > Fibrobacterales > Fibrobacteraceae > Fibrimonas. The sequence goes on from CAZIMU010000012.1 coordinate 21,385, forward strand.
TGCCGCGCATTGCCTCTTCCATTCCTGCCTCTGAAAAATCGCCGAGGCTATTTGATTTCCAATCTAAAATATAATACTTTTCGTCTTTGCCCAAAAATACCAAATCCATTGCGCCTTTTATGTATTTTGCAAGCAAATCTTCTTTCTCAAAATCCAGGATTTTGTCTTTCATTATTTCTTTTATTTTTTTCAAATCTAAATTCTCCGCTTTCATAAAAAAATTCAATTCCGTTGCTCTGTTGCTCGCATCTATTTCGCAAAGTTTTCCAGCTTCGCCTAAATTTTTATTCAAAATTAGCTTAACCTGCTTTTCAACCCAGGCTTTTCTTTTCTTTCCATCATCTGTATTTTTGGAAAATTCCTTAAAACCGCCAAGTTTGCGTTCCACCAAATCGCGAATTTCATTTTCGGTTGCATCAAAATCCACATTTTCAAAAATACTGTGCAAAAGAGTTCCCATCATTTTGCCTGCGGGAATTTTTATTTCTGCCGTTTGCAAAATATGAGTATAGTCCTTATGTTCCAAATTTTGCGAAATTGCCGAGAAACTCGTATGTTGCCAAGCCAGAGTTATTGGAAAATCTTTTGTTTTGGGCGATTTTAATGGTTTGTCTTGCTCGTTTTCCAAATTTAAGTTAAAACTTCCTGTATATTTAATATCTGCAAAGCTCTCCACTACCTTTATATTTTCATCTTCATCTTCCAATATTTTTTTGCAAATGTTTTGACCCGCAGAAGAGAATTCATTGCTTTTTGGATTTTCTTTATAAGCATACACTATATATAACCTATA
>CAZIMU010000013.1:0-20687 GCA_964540355.1 uncultured Fibrobacteraceae bacterium
GGATTTGACCTCCATGTATTGTTCAAACCGCAGATTTCCCTTCCGCGGTGCCAAATCCTTTTCCGACATTCGCCGGCAACCCAGATTTTGGCATTAGTCCTTTATGTTCACCGCTGGATTTCCCTTCCTGCGGCGCCAAACCCTTTCCGACTTTCACCGGCAACCCAAATTTGGCAATTTAGTCCTTTCGATTATGTTATAGGGAGATTTAATGCAAAACTTTAGCATTATTTTTAAAAAAGCAATTTTTATTGCTTTTTTTGCATATTTAGGGCTTTTTGAATGTTGCTACGCTATATGCGTGAGCCAAAAACCCTTGCTCCACCTCCCTTATCCATTTTTCCCTGGTCTTTAATTAGAGTTAATGAATAATGCTCTCTATCTTTGTTATAGGTTTTTTCTATGCAAAACTTTAGTTATTTTTTAATAAAAACCATAATTTTTTTTCACTTTGCAGGAATGTTAAAGCAATAGTTAAAGTAATTCTTAAAGAAGAAAAAAAACACGATATATTGCTAAAGTAAAATCAAAAATAATCCTATAACAATTATAGAAAGAACTAAGTGTCAAACATAAGTTGCAGGAAAGTTCCAGAAAATTTATGGTTGATTTTTTACATAGAATTTGACCTCCATGTAATGTTCAAACCGCTTATTTCCCAAGCGGTGCCAAGTGTCTTCTGGCACACAACTCAAAACGAGTTTTGGCATTTAGTTCTTTCTTTTCACTTCGTCTGAACCCCGATTCTCTTCGCCTTCTTTTCACATTTAATTTATTCTCTTCATATTCACTTTGTCTGAACCCCGATTCACAGGATTTTAGGGATTTTCCCGATTGCAATGCGAAATGCTCTCTAGGAATAAATGTGAAATCGGGGAAATCGGTGAATCGGGAGAATCGGAGTTCAGACAAAAGTAAAGCAAAACTTAAAGTAAATTTTAAAGGCAAAAAAAAACACACGAATTTACTAAAGCTGAGTTGAAAAAAAGCCTATAACTCTTAATAGAAAAGGACTAAATGTCAAACCTGAGTTGCCAGCGAGTGCTGGAAAGGGTTTGACGCCGAAGGCAAGGAAGCCAACGGTTTGAACCCTACACGGAGGTAAACGGTATGCAGATCAATCACAATATTCGCGCTATGGTGACTCAACAGTCGTTATTCTTAAACGACAATGCAATGACAAAGTCACTAGAAAAACTCTCAACAGGTCTAAGAATTAATCGTGCACAAGACGATGCCGCTGGTCTTGCTATGAGTGAACAAATGAGAACACAAATTCGCGGCTTAGGAAAAGCCAAGCGAAATGCCTTAGATGGACAGGCAGCACTGCAAATAGCAGAAGGTGCTCTCGCAGAGATAACAAATATGATGCAGAGGCAGAAGGAGTTAGCTATACAATCAGCTAATGATACTCTGACTAGTACCGAGCGTATGTACCTTAACGATGAGTTCCAAGCTCTGACTAAGGAAATAGACCGTATAGCCAAAAATACTGACTATAACGGCAAAAACGTATTGCTTTTTGATGTTGACCCAAATAAGAGCTTTGCAGCCACAAAATTAGATCCCTACAATAAAGATATTAGCTTTTTGGAAGGCGCAAATGTTATCTTTAAAGCATTCGGTCAAAATCTAAACGGTGCTTTTGCTTCGTTGACTGCTTCTTTTGGTGCCACTTCTGGTGGCAATAGCATAAACGCTGTTATAGCCAATATCAACAAAGTGGTATCTAGTCTGGAGGGAATACTAACCGACAGCAATATAAAAGACACCATGAAAGCTCTTATATCCATATCCCACGGCCAGGCTGCTACGGTAAATAATACTACCATTGCTGCCCTTAATTATGATCTGAAGCTTGGCGGCGACCTTTTGCACACCAATACTGTATCCTATATGGATAGTATGACTCCTCCTATGGAGCCTATTGAAAAAAGCTCTAGCAATATGAAGACTCTCCAAAAGTTAAACCAGTTCTTGAGAGATGTAAACGATGCTTTGAATGTTTATGAAGCATCTGAAAAGGGTGAGTTCAAGGTAAAAGAGGGGGCGGTTCATACTGTAACCTATACCTTCCAACGCAACATTGTTGGCTCGGATTTAGCTAGTGTAAGTGGCTTCAACAAAACCGGCATAGGCTCTCTTGACAGAATCATAAACCAGCTACAGAGAGCTAATACTTATATAAATTCAGGTACTCCTGCGGTAGGTACGGAGCAAGGCACTGCTGCGGTAATGGCACTACTAGGTTCCATATTCAGCACAACTGCTTCTTCTCAAATGCAAGACGACCTTAGGGCTGTGATGGGACTAGACATAAACAAAATGCCTGTGAACCACATAAGAGACGAAGTGGCAGCTTGGCAGAAAAACATCGCCGACCTAAAAGATGCATACAAAATCTATAGCGAGGCAGATATAGCTACAGGTTCTGCGGCTTCTGAGATTCTCCACGTTGGTCCTAACTATTCAACAGGCTTGGGTGGTGCTACCTCTAACCAAATAAAGGTAAACTACGTCTCTGTTGATATTAGAGGCTTGGGCTTGCAAGCTCAGGTAATAGATACCCGCGAAGGTTCTCAAAGAGCAATAGACAATATTCAAGAAAACATAAAAGTGATGAGCAGCAACCGTGCAGCCATAGGTACATACATCAACCGCCTTGACTACACCGTGAACAACATTGCATCTATGGAATACAACATTCAAGATGCAGAGAGCCGTATCCGCGACACTGACTTTGCGAAGGAGACCACAGACTTCACAAGGAATCAGATTATGGTGCAGGCTGCCACGAGCATGTTGGCACAAGCGAACAGCTTACCACAACAGGTTCTGAACTTGATAGGATAATAACCTTGTAGGGTTAAGCCGCCTCGCGAAAGCGAGGTGGCTTTTCACAGCTAGAAAAAAAAGACCAAGGGTCAATACCTGGGTTGCCGGCGAATGCCGGAGAGGGTTTGACGCCGTAGGAAAGGATGCCTACGGTTCATCACACTACACGGAGGTAATTTTATATGCAAATCAATCACAACATTCGAGCAATGGTGACTCAGCAGTCGTTGTTTTTAAACGACAATGCAATGACTAAGTCCCTAGAAAAGCTCTCAACAGGTTTGAGGATCAATCGTGCCCAAGACGATGCCGCAGGTCTAGCGATGAGCGAACAAATGCGAACACAAATTCGCGGTTTGGCAAAAGCAAAGCGTAATGCCTTAGACGGGCAGGCAGCATTGCAAATAGCTGAAGGCGCTCTCGCAGAAATAACCAACATGATGCAAAGGCAGAAGGAATTGGCTGTGCAATCAGCTAACGATACTCTGACAAGCACCGAGCGTATGTACCTTAACGACGAGTTCCAAGCTCTGACTAAGGAAATAGACCGCATAGCCAAGAACACTGACTATAACGGTAAAAACGTGTTGCTCTTTGATGTTGACCCAAACAAAAGCTTCGCAGCCACAAAGCTAGACCCCTATAACAAGGATATAGCCTTTTTGGAAGGAGCTAATGTTATCTACAAAACATTCGGTCAGGCTCTGAACGGTGCTTTTGCTTCGTTGACTGCTTCTTTTGGTGCCACAGGTTCTGGTGGCAATAGCATAAACGCAGTTATAGACAATATCAACAAAGCAATATCTGGTTTGGGCGGGATACTCACAGATAGCAACATAAAGGAGACCATGCAAGCTCTTATATCTATATCTCAGGGTGCGGCTGCTAAGGTAAATAATACTACCATTGATGCCCTTGGTTATGATCTAAAGCTTGGCGGCGACCTTTTACATTCAAATACAGTATCGTATATGGATTCCACTGCTGCTAACTTTGAGAAAAGCGAAAAAACCGCAAGCAATATGGCAACTCTAAAAACGCTAAACACGTTCTTGAGAGATGTCAACGAGGCTTTGCGTGCTTATGAAGCTGCCGAAAAAGGAGAGTTCAAGGTAAAAGAGGGGGCGATTCACACCGTAACCTATACCTTCATCAACAACATAGCTAAGTCGGATTTAGCTAGTGTTAGTGGCTTCAACACAACTGGCATTGGTTCTCTTGACAGAATCATAAACCAGTTAGGCTCTATATCAATAAATGGATATGTAGATGATGCAGGACTGGAGAATTCTGATGCAAATAAGCAGGCTAATGCTCTCCTAATGGCTAAGTTGGGTGCTATATTCAGCTCAAATGCTTCTAAACAAATGCAAGAGGATATCAAGGCTGTGCTAGGGCTTGATACCGATAAGCTGCCTATCAACAACCTAAGGGACGTAATAGTGGCTTGGCAGAAAGACATCACAGATCTAAAGGATGCCTACAAAACTTATAGCGAAGCAGATATCGCTACAGGTTCAGCGGCTTCTGAAGTTCTGCATGTTGGTCCTAACTACTCATCTGGCTTAGGTGGCGCTGCCTCCAACCAGATACACGTAAACTACGTCTCTGTGGATGTCAAAGGTTTGGGCTTGCAAGCTCAGGTAATAGACACACGCGAAGGCGCACAAAGAGCCATTGACAACATTCAGCAAAACATAAAGGTTATGAGCAGTAACCGTGCAGCCATAGGTACATACATCAACCGCCTTGACTACACCGTGAACAACATAGCTTCTATGGAGTACAACATCCAGGATGCAGAAAGCCGTATCCGCGATACTGACTTTGCAACGGAAACGACAACCTTCACCAGAAATCAAATTATGGTGCAGGCCGCTACGAGCATGTTGGCGCAAGCGAATAGCTTGCCACAAGCAGTTCTAGGATTGATTGGTTAATTTAACCTTGTAGGGTTAGGCTCCCGTGCTAGCGCGAATGCACGGGGGCTTTTTTTGTTGCTCATTTCGGCTTCGCTCAATGAGCGGTGATTCTCCGAGCGTCATCCTTCTCAATTAAATCCTGCCGCTTGTCGTGCTGTTTTTTGCCACGGCATATCGCTATTTCCAATTTGGCACGGCGGTTTTTGAAATAGAGTTTTAGCGGGATTATTGTTAGGCCTTTCAGTTCAATGGCTTTTTGTATTTTTTCAATTTCGTGCTTGTGGGCTAGGAGTTTTCTTCGCCTTGCTGGAATATGGTTGAATTGGTTTGCCTGCACGTATTCGTTTATGTGCGACCCCACTAGCCAAAGTTCGCCTTTCTCGGAAATATCCACCCAAGATTCGCTGATGCTTATGCGCCCGTCCCTGATGGATTTTACCTCTGAGCCGGCAAGCATAATCCCAACCTCAAAACATTCCAGAACCTCGTATTGATGCGAAGCCTTGCGGTTATGAATTGCCGAAAATCTTTGATTTTTTTGCATAAAACTAACCCACTGCGGCCTCTTTTTGCCGGAATATAACAGCCAAAATCTCGGCAACCGCTGCAAAAAATTCATTGGGCAAGGGGTCGCCAACTTCCACAACATCGTACATAGCGCGGGCAAGCGGCTTGTTTTCAACTATGGGCACATCGTTTTCTTTTGCAAGCTCTTTTATTCGCTCGGCGGTTTTGTCTGCGCCTTTTGCAACAACAAGAGGAATTTGGTCTTTGCCGCGCTCGTAGCGCAAGGCTATTGCCAAGTGAGTGGGGTTGGTGATGACCACAGTCGCGCTCGGAACTTCCTTCATCATAAACCGTTGGTGCATTTGATACATAGCCCTCTTGCGGGCTGCTATAACTTTTGGGTCACCTTCTGCATTTTTATGTTCATCTTTAACCTCGTTCTTGGTCATTTTCATTTCGTTGAAGGTTTTTCTTTTTTGATAAATTAAATCCACAATTCCAAATACTATTAAAAATACCAGTATTTTCAAAAGCATTTCAACCAAAATATCTATCATATAAGCACAGAAAACCCCTATTTGCATATCTGCCATATATAAAACATCTTCATAATGTTTTTTTATAACCGTATAGGCAATTATCCCCACTATGGTTATTTTAACCAAACCCTTTATAAGCTCAACCCACGCATTTTTCCCAAATATCTGTTTTAATCCTGAGAGGGAAAAAACATTTGATAATTTAGGTTGCAGTTTTTCTAGCGTAAAATGCAAACCAACTTGAGACAAATTCCCGATAATGCCAACAATCAAAAAAAACAAAAGCAGCGGGGCAAGCAAACCCATAACCAAATAAAGTATATGAGTAGAGAGCGAAGAAAAACTCGTTATGGTTGGCTGCCAGTCCATATAGCCCGTGAAAAACTCACGCATAATGTTTAGGCACTTAGAGGCAAATTCATCGCCAAAAAAATAAAATCCTATCAAAGCCGCAATTAGGGAAATAGCATTTGATAAATCCGTTGAACGCCCTATTTGCCCCTTTTTAAGGGCTTCCGATTTTTTCTTAGACGTGGGGTCTTCGGTTTTTTCTTCGTCTTCTGCCATTTATTTGCCGCCTGCCCTTAAAATTGCAAACAAGGCTCTTTGCAACTGCTCAAAATTCGCATTGAAAATGCGTACCATAAGAGGCATAGAATATATTAAAACAATTACCCCCATAAATACTTTTATAGGAATACCGAGTATCCAAACTTGCAATTGAGGCATAACCCTATTCATAAGCCCAAGAGAAACCGTGCATAAGAAAAGCGCACCTATAACGGGTGCGGCAAATTGAAAGGCAACCACAAAAGAACTTGTAGAGAGCAAAATTAAAATGGCGGCAAAATTGCGATTATCCCAAACAAAATTTCCCATTGGAATATACTGGAAAGATTCAAATAACACTCGTATAAAAAAGTAATGACCGCCGCTGGCTAAAAACAAAACTACTAAAAGGATGGTTAAAACTATGGAAAAAATATCGCTTTGAAATTCAGTGAAAGGATTCATAGTTCCCTGCATAAGCCCAATATCGCGCGCAATCCATTCACCGCCCATAGCAATAAAATGCAACAGAAAAGATGCGGCAAAACCTATCATCAAACCGATGAAAACCTGTTCCAAAACAATCATAAAAAAGAAAATCGGAGAATTTGCAATGGTGAAACTTATCAAGGGCATTTGCGGAAACACCAAAATAGTAAGCAAAAGGGATATTGCAGCTTTTACGGTTGTTGGTATAGAGTTCATAGAAAACACAGGCAATAAAAAAACTATTGTGCCAATGCGTATAAGAGCGAGTATAAAAAGCTCTATCTTTTCTACAGCAAGATCGGTTAGTGAAGATGCAAGGGAGAGCATATCACCTCTGTTTCCATTTAACCTTGTAACGAGGCTCGTGCAAAATCGCAGCCCATAAAATACCGTGCCCAGGATCTTTTAAATCAAAATGATATTTGGTGATTTTCTTCTCTTTTGGCGGTGCAGAAGCAGCTATCATCGTATGCGGGTGCGAATGGTGCAGCTCTTGTTCTAGTGCTGGTCTCGGTTCAAATTTATGTTCGGGTTCGAGTTTATATTCGTGTTTGGGTTCGTGTTTTGGTTCTTTTTTTGGTTCGGGTTCTGGCTCATATTCGTCTTCTTTAGGAATTCCCATATATTCGCGTATTTCTCTGAATGGGTCTGGGATAGGTTCAGTTGCTTCTGGGGGCGGAGTGTATTTTTGACCCGCTTTTTTCGCAGCTTCTTTTTTTTGCTTGTTATATGCCGCAAGCATTTGAATAGCAGCTATAATAACAAATATAAGGAGGGTTTCCATTTTTTATTTCAAGTCCTTTTCTGAAACACCTGAAATTTGTGTGCGCATTTGGGTATCTGCTTTTATGTTCTGCAAATTGTAATAATCCATAACTCCCATGCGCCCGTTTTTCAAGGCATCTGCCATTGCAAGCGGAATTTGAGCCTCTGCTTCCACAACCTTTGCCTGCATTTCAACAACTCTCGCTTTCATTTCCTGCTCGGCTGCAGCAGCCATTGCACGTCTCTCTTCTGCCTTTGCCTGCGCGATTTTTTTATCTGCTTCGGCGCGGTCGGTTTCCAGAATTGCACCTATATTGTGGCCAACGTCAACATCTGCAATATCTATGGAGAGAATTTCAAAAGCTGTTCCGGCATCCAAGCCGCTGGCAAGCACTTTTTTGGAAATCATATTTGGGTTTTCCAAAACCTCTTTGTGATTTTTTGCGCTGCCTATGGAGCTTACAATGCCCTCTCCAACACGGGCGATAACCGTTTCTTCGCCTGCACCACCAACCAGCTTGCGAATACTGGCTCGCACGGTTATTCTGGTAACAGCCTGCAACTGAATTCCGTCTAAGGCAACCGCACTAACTTTTGGAGTGGTGATAACTTTTGGATTAACGCTCATTTGCACGGCTTCTAAAACATTTCTGCCTGCGAGGTCTATGGCTGCGCTTTCTGCAAAAGAGAGATTTATATTTGCCTTATTTGCCGCTATAACCGCCTGCACAACACGTAGCACATTGCCACCGGAGAGAAAATGCGCCTCCAACAGATTTGTTTCCACAGGAATACCCGCTTTAACGCTCAAAATCCTAGATTCAACAATCATACGTGGATTAACCTTCCTGAGCCTCATTCCGAGTAGCTGGAAAATGCCCACGCTTGCCTTTGAAAACAGAGCCTGTAGCCATAAGCTAAAGAAACTTGCAAGAAAATAAATTAAAACAAGGGCTACTACCCCTAATACAAGCATACCTATAAGAGTGACCTGAGCCATTTATATAAACTCCCTTTGAATGGAACGCTTGTAATATAGAAATTTCTAAATTTAGATAGTATCAAACATAGGCAGCTTATTATGAAAACGGTTTTTGTAGTGGACGACAACGAAAAGAATTTGGCAACAGCAAAACAAGCCTTGAGCGGCAGTTATCAGGTTTTAACAATACCTTCCGCAGAGAAAATGTTTTTGTTGCTCTCCGAAACAACTCCAGATTTAATCTTGTTAGATGTTGAAATGCCAGAAATGGATGGTTTTGCCGCACTTTCAAAGTTTATGGCAAACGAATATGCTGCAAGAATTCCCGTTATGCTTTTAACCTCCACCCCAGATGCCGAGAAAGAAGCAAAAGGCATTGCTCTTGGCGCGGTGGATTTTATTTCCAAGCCGTTTTCTACCCCACTCCTTCTGAACCGCATTAAAAACCATTTGCGCATAGGCGATTTGGTGAAAAACCGAACCGAGCGCATTGAGCAACTGCAAAAAAGCATTGTGTTCACATTTGCCAATATAGTGGAAAGCCGCGACAAAGTTTCGGCTGGGCATATAACCCGCATATCGCAATACATAAAAGTTTTAGCTAATGCTATGATGGCCAAAGATGTTTACCGAGAAGAACTTGCTGACTGGGATTTGAATACAGCGATTAGTGCTGCCCATTTGCACGATGTTGGAAAAATTGTGGTATCTGAATTGATTTTGAACAAGCAGGGTAAATTAACTTATGAAGAATACCATGAAATGAAGAAGCATACCACAGAAGGCGAAAAAATTATTGAGCAAATGATAGCCCAAACCGGCGACTCCCTGTTTTTGCACCACGCCAAACTTTTTGCCGGTTCCCACCACGAAAGATGGGACGGAAAAGGATATCCGAGAGGTTTGCAAGAAGAAGAAATACCGCTTCAAGGACGCATAATGGCTATTGCAGACGTGTACGATGCGCTTGTGTCTGAAAGACCCTATAAACCAGCCTTTACCTGCGATGAAGCAGCAGAGATTATTAAAAAAGATTCGGGAACGGCTTTTGACCCTTTAATTGTTAAAATTTTCGATAGAGTTAAAAAAGAATTCGCAGAGATAGTGGAAAAAACAAGCAAGGAAATTTAAAATGAAACGTTTAACTCTATCTCTGTTTGTTCTCTCTTTTATAGCGGTGTGTGCAACATTCTTTTTTGCAAACAGATTTGTGGACTTTTCCATACGCATTATGAAAGAGAACATAGAACGACATTCCATTGCCGTTGCAAAACACTTAGCAGATATTGTTAGCGTTGATGAATTGGAAAAATACCGTGAAGAAGCAGATATGAAAACTGAGTCTTACAAAAATTTGCGTAAAAAACTGCGAGACTTTGCCGAAGAATCCGATGTTGCTTATGTTTATTTTATACGCCCCGAAGAAAATTATTTGCAATATATAATAGATAACGATTTCAACGATTTAACGCGGGTAGGTTTAGATACTCCCCCGATGGGCTACGAAAAACTGCCATTGCTCAAAGATGTAAAAACACAGGGCAAAGCTCTATATACTGGTCTTGGCAATTACGAAGAGGATTGGGATGGACTTTCCACCGCTTATGCTCCTATGTACGATAAAAAAGGCAATTTGAAAGTAATTGTAGGCGTGGATATAGAGGATAAACACATTGTTCACGGTGAACAGATGGTATTCAGACTAAACATTTTGCAAATTCTCGCGGTGGTAGTAATATTCATAAGCGGGTTGCTCGGCATTTTTGGTTTCCGCAACGAAGCGCGCATTGCCGAAAAAGCCAAAATAAGCGCAATTAACGCCAATGCCGCTAAATCTAAATTTTTAGCAACCATAAGCCATGAAATTCGTACACCTATGAATGCTATAATAGGTTTTTCTGAAATTGAACTTTTAAAAGATGAAACCCCAGAGTCAACAAAGGAAACATTCCGCAAAGTACACAATTCTGGTTATATGCTTCTTGGAATTATCAACGATATTTTAGACCTTTCCAAAATTGAAACAGGAAAATTTGAAATTATCCCAATTAACTACGATATAGCGAGCCTAATCAACGACACCGTTCAATTGAACCTTATGCGCATAGGCAGCAAACCCATTGAATTTACGCTTAAAGTTGCGGAAAACCTGCCCGCAAAATTGTTCGGAGACGAACTTCGCATTAAACAGGTACTGAACAACCTGCTTTCAAATGCAATTAAATACACAAAAGAAGGAAGTGTAAATATTTCCTTTGCTTTGGCTCCCCGCGATAAAGAAACCATATATCTTGTGATAACGGTGAGCGATACAGGCCAGGGCATGACCAAAGAACAGGTGGCGCATTTGTTCGATGAATATTCCCGCTTTAATACGGAACTCAACCGCACAGTAGAAGGCACAGGGCTTGGAATGAGCATAACTCAGCACCTTGTGGAAATGATGGACGGAAAAATCACGGTTGATAGCGAACCTGGCAAAGGTTCGGTATTTACTGTGCGTATTGCGCAAAAACTTACAGACAGCAAGGAGCTTGGCAAGGAACTTGTGGAAAATCTGCAAAGTTTGCATTATTCTGGAGAATCACAGCTAAGGGAATCTCAAAAAATACGCGAATATATGCCTTATGGCAGTGTGCTTGTGGTTGATGATGTGGAAACCAACCTAACTGTGGCAAGAGGCTTAATGGCACCTTATGGCTTAAAAATTGAACTCCTTGCAAGCGGCTTAGAAGCCATTGAAAAAATAAAAGAAGGCAATGTTTATGATATTATATTTATGGATCACATGATGCCAGAAATGGATGGCATTGAAGCAACAAAAAAAATAAGGGAAATTGGCTATACAAAACCGATAGTTGCTTTAACGGCAAATGCAGTATCTGGGCAAGCGAATATATTTCTTAAAAACGGTTTTAACGACTTTATTTCCAAGCCAATAGATATTAGGCGGTTGAACAAAATATTGAAAACTTGGATTCGTGATAAAGCACCGCCAGAAGCTGTGGAAAAAGCAAAACTTGAGCAAAGCACAACCAAAGAGATAACTCCCCAAGCAAAAGCCGATTTGCTAGGTATTTTTGCAAAAGATGCCAAAAAAGTTTTACCAATTATTGAGTCCACTCTAAAAAACATAGCCTATGCAACAGATGAAGATTTGCGTGGATTCACAATAAAAGTTCACGCTATGAAAAGTGCCCTTGCAAACATAAACGAAAACGAAGTATCAAACTTAGCCGCTGAATTGGAAAAAGCCGGAATTGAGCAAAATAAAAATGCAATTGAGTCAAAAACTCCATCATTCATCGCCAAGTTAGAAGAGATAATAGCAAAGATAGACGAAAAGGCAGATACTGGAGCAGATGCAGACGAAAACCCAGCCTATTTGCAAGAACAACTGCAAATAATAAGCAAATCCTGCGAAGTTTACGATGTGGAAACTATTGAGACCGCTCTTGAAGATTTAAAGAAAATGCGCTGGACAAAAGAGACCAAAGCACTTATAGATAAAATATCAGAATGTATATTGTTCAGCGATTTTGAAACAGCGAGCAAATTATGCTTTGGCAAGACATGAGTGAAATTAACACCGAGTTGAGGAATAGCATACTTTGTATTCCTCCATACCAACATTGCATCACAGAAGAATTCATCGGAAAAATGTACAAGAAAAAAAATAATGAAAAATTGCTTGTAAATAATATAACCAACATTATTCTTTCTCCTTGGCAACGTGCATATCAAATGGAATATCGCTATAAAAAAACAAGGATATTTAAGCCTTTTATACCAGTTATGGAATATGGGGTATTTTCTTCTGTGCTAACAGACTGGGTGTGCGCATATTTAACTCTGTTGCCTGTTGTTGAAGCAAGCCTTAGAAGATGGATGAAAGAAGAAAATATGTCTTTGAAGAGCCTGCATAAATTCTACTATACTTTTGGCAAATATTCCAGAAAATATATAGAGGGTCACGATGATGAAAAAGAGAATATAACAAAAGAATATATAAGATACTTAAAGCACGGTTTTAGAATGTTGTATATGAGTTTTGAAGAATGTCACAGAAAAAATTTTAAAGAGATTTTTAACCGGAACTTAGCCCTGCACAAATTAGAAGGCACAATGGACACGCAAGAAACTTTGCGCAACGTTACAAGAGTTCTGCTACTTTTAGATGTGATTTCTGAATTGTATTTGATGCAGGAATCAGACGACTTGTGGCAGGCTTGCGTTTCTGTAGATCCAGAGCAAGATATAAATTTTCAATTGCGCTGGCATCTATACGAAAAAAAGGCAAGTATCAAAACTGGCCACAATGATTTTTTAATTGTTCAAAATGCCCTTGTGGGGAAATCTACTGATAGAAAGAAAAGGGAATTGCTTAAGCGATTGAAGGAGGAGATGAGTTGAATATCCTCCCTGCCCTTGAGCAGGATTTTGAATGGATTGGAGTTATTCAAAGCGAAGCGGGATTGCCTTTATGGAAACCCAGTTCTGCTTCTTGGGTTTTGGGGCAAAGTGCTTTTGCTATATGGCAAATTGCAAGCGGTGAATGTGAGCTTTTATCCATTGCCGTGAACGCTGCCGAGCGGGGCAAGGGTTATGCAAAGGCTTTAATGGAACATAGCCACAATGAACTTGCAAAACAAGGCCTTAAAAAATTCTTTTTGGAAGTGAGGGAAAACAATACCGTTGCCATTTCTCTTTACAAAAAACTTGGCTACGAAAAAATTGCAGAGAGAAAAAAATATTATGCAGATGGAGAATGTGCGGTTGTGATGAGTTTAATTCTCAACTGAACACAACGTTGTTATTCCCTTCAATAACCTTGCCACATTCAATTACTGTTTCGCCTTTGCCTTCTAAATACTTACGAATATTTGTCACATCGCTTGGAGCCGCAAATACCAGCATACCCATTCCCATATTGAATGTGCTGTACATCTCGTCTAGCTCAACATTTCCGCATTTTTGAATTAAGTTGAAAATTTCAGGAACCTTCCAAGCCGAGCGGTTTATTTGAACGGAAACTCCTTTTGGCAGAATACGTGGTATATTGCCCTGAAAGCCCGAACCCGTTATGTGTACCAAGCCCTGTAATTTTTTTGCGTGAACTAAATCTATCAATGAGTGGTAATAGCTGCGGTGCGGAACTGCTAGAGCCTCGCCTATTGTGCCTTTTATCCCGTCTGCTTTTGAATCCAGCTTATAACCGCCTGCCTCAAACAATGCCTTGCGAGCAAGTGAATAGCCATTTGTGTGAAGACCTGTAGATGGAAGCCCTAGAACAACAGTATTTGGTACAATGTTTTTGCCATCTATAATTTCATCTCTTTCAACAACGCCCACTATTGTTCCCGAAATATCGTATTCGCCTTCGTGATACATACCGGGCATCTCGGCTGTTTCTCCGCCAATTAAAACGCAATCGTTTTCTCTGCAAGCAAGAGCCATACCTTCTACCACGGCTTCCAAAACTCCGCTTTCCAACTTTCCTGTTGCTAAATAGTCTAAAAAGAAAAGAGGTCTTGCTCCCTGAACAAGAATATCGTTGCAACAATGGTTCACAATATCCTGACCTGGCAGGTTGTGGCTTTTTAATCCAAAATGCACTTTTAATTTTGTGCCAACCCCATCAACTGAGGATACTAGCACGGGCTGCTTTAAATTCAAATGGCTTAGGGTGAATAAGCCGCCAAAATTGCCAATATCGCCTAAAACGCCAGCATTAAAGGTTGTGCGAACAGACTTTTTAACGCCGACCATAGCTTTGTCGGCTCGTGCAAGAGAGACCCCCGCATCTTCGTAATTCATTTATGCCTCAATATAAATTATAATGAATCATAGTCTATCAGCATTTGCTCTATGAGCTGTGGGCTGAAACGGTCTTGGCGTTTGCCGTTTACGTAAAAGTTAGGCGTTCCTTGAACTCCAACTTCTGAGCCTAGCTTCATATCGCGGTCTATTATGGCTTGTTTGTCGGCATCCAAAACCATTTCTTTTTTGAATTGGTCAAGGTTCAAGCCCACTTTTTTAGCAGTTTCTATAAAAGTGGAGTCGTTGAGGCTTTGGTAGTTAGATGCAAGTGCCCAGCGATATTCCCAGAATTTGCCCTGTTTTTGAGCCGCCATTGCAGAGGCTGCTGCTGCTGGGGCATCTTTGTGAAAACTAAGCGGGAAATTTTTATACACTAAGCGAATTTTGTCTGGATTAGCACGGGTCAAGGAGTCTAGGTAAGGGGTAATCCTTGCGCAATAAGGACACTGGAATTCGGTAAATTCAACAATCACAATTTTTGCCTTTGGGTTGCCTATGGAAGGGCTACCTACGTCCAGTTGCAAATCGTGAACTTTGTTAGCGTTTTCGATTTCTTTCTTAACTTGTTCGAAAGAAGAGCCCATTCTTTCCAAAATAAAGCCTAGAACGCCTTTAACTTCGTCAAGCTCGGCTTGCATAGATTCAGAACTTTTGGGTGCGGGTTTCGTAGCCTCACAAGAGACTAAGGAGAGAAATAACAGCGGAAGAATGATAAATTTTTTCATAGTGGTAAATATAGTAAAATATTTTCCTCATTTTTGGCTCGTTTCGCCAAATCCTCGCAATTTTTTATTTTGCCCTGAATTTCCCTATATAAATCAAAATTATCCCGTGCTTCTCTCAATTCTGCTTTTAAACGCGAAATACGAAGGTTCAGAAGCGCATTTGAAAAATCCATTATCGCGCTCTCGCTTGTCCAAGGTTTTTCTGGCAGGCGGCTGAGCAGGTCTATATAGGCGGCTGGTAATTTGTCGTAAAGGACTTTTAAGTCTATTTTGCCGGTTTCTTCAAAAAGGGCGTAGCCATAGTCCAAAAGCTCGGCAAGCCAGCGCGAGCTTAAAAGGCAGGGGTCACAAATTTTAATAGCTGTTGCTTGAAGTTCGGGATTTCTAAAAATAACGCTCACAAGCCAAATTTCATCGTTTGGCAGAGATTTCCAGGGAATTTCGGTAGCCGCTTCTGTTGTTTCTCTAATTTGATTTGCAAGAGGTTTTTTTGTTCGCAAAGCGGGCAGGCTTTTATCTGTGCCAAATCTTTCGTTTAATAGGTTCAAATACTGCTTTTTGAGTTCGGGGTTGTTCATTGTAGCTATAAGCCTTTTTGTTCTTAGAACAAAATTTGCTTTTTCCTCAGGGCTTGAAAGCTGGCTCTTGTCTGCCAAATAGTTGAGCCAGTTTTTTGCTTTTTCCTGCAATTTTTTAAAAGCCTCTGAGCCACCTTGCCTAACTAGGGAATCAGGGTCTGCTTTGTCTCCGCTCTCGGTTGTTAAGTTCACAATTTTTATGGCAAAACTCTGAGAGAGCAAAACCTCTATGCAGCGTTCAGTGGCAGCTTGTCCGGCAGAGTCTCCGTCTAGGCTTATGAATGCAGATTTTGTGTACCTAGCTAGCAGTTTTGTTTGGGTTTCGGAAAGGGCTGTGCCAGAAATTGCCACCACATTTTCCACCCCACTTTGGAACATTGAAATAACGTCAAAATAACCTTCAACCAAAATAACAGAATTTTCTTTTGATATTGCCTTGCGGCTTTGGTTTAGCCCAAAGAGAATTTCACTTTTGTTGTAAATAAGAGTTTCAGGTGAGTTCATATATTTGGCGGGGCTGTTCCCACCCAAATCGCGCCCCCCAAAACCGACTATCGCCCCCGATAAACTGCAAATAGGGATCATCAATCTGTCTCTGAATTTATCATACGCTTTCCCGTCTTTTTCTGCGGCAAGTCCAGCCTTCAAAACAGATTCTGGCTTAAATCCGTTTTTGACCGCTGCTTCCAAAAATCCAATTTGAGGAGCATATCCAAGCCCGAATAAATCCTTTGTTTTTTCGGTTATTTCTCTCTGTTCCAAATATTTTTTCGCAAACTCAGACTTTAAAAGCTGCTCCTTGAACCAAGAGGCGGCAAACTCATTTATTTTGCGGATCAAATCTTTTTCTTCAATATTTTCATCTGGAATTTGCGTCAATTTTGGCAAAACAAAACCAACGGTATTTGCCACGAATTCAATCGAAGTACGAAAATCCACCTTTTCGTGTTCCATAACAAACTTGAACACATCGCCGCCCGCTCCGCAGGCAAAGCATTTGTAAATGCCCATGTGGGGGTTCACGTTCATGCTGGGGTTGCTGTCGTTGTGAAAGGGGCAAAGCCCTAAAAATTTTCCACCGCCGATTCGCTTTAAAGGTATAAACTGCTCTATTATCAGGCTTATATCTGCTGCTTCTTTTAACTGCCTTATTGTTTCATCACTGTAAAAAGACATTAGAAACTTCCTTCTAAAAATCTTTGCAAAATTATTGCGGCGGCAGCTTTGTCGATTTTACCCTTAGGGTAGCCACGCAGGGCTGCCCCTACAGCACCCTTGCTTAATTTTGTCGATGCCTCTTGGGTGCTGTATGATTCGTCTTGTATGTGCAATTCTATTTTGGGAAATTTTTTGCGCAACTCGGTGGCGAAGGTTTCTACGGTTTTTTGTTTGCTATCGGGGTGGTTGTTTGGGTGAATTGGCATTCCGAGAATGAAATCGGTTATTTTGTTTTCTTTTGAGAGCCTTTCCAGTTCTGTCCACAAATTTTTTTCTTTTAGGTCTATGGTTTCCCTTGGGAATGCTATGCCCACAAGCTCACTGGCATAGGCTATTCCAACTCGCCTTTCACCATAATCTATCGCAAGATAATTTTTGGGCATTTGTGAAATATAGGAAAAATTACTACATTATCCCATAAATGTTAGATTCCATAATTAAAGAAACCAAAGAAAATCCAAATTCTGCGATTATTTGGATGCACGGGCTTGGTGCAGATGGCTATGATTTTGCAGATATTGTCCCGGAGCTTGGGCTTCCTGAAAATGCGGCTATAAGGTTTATTTTTCCACACGCACCAATAATGCCCGTTACAATAAATGGCGGATATAAAATGCGTGCTTGGTACGATATTTCAGATATGGATTTGGGGCAGAACCCAGATATTGATGGTATTGAGAAAAATTCCAAATTTGTTGCGGAATTCATAGATGCGGAAATTAAAAAGGGCATAAGTTCGGAGAAAATTTTGCTAATAGGATTTAGCCAAGGCGGAGTTATGGCTTTGCACACAGCCACTCGCTATCCAAAAAAACTGGCAGGAGCCGTTAGCCTCTCTTCTTATTTTCCCACAACAAGCACCATGCCGAGTGACGGAGTGAATTCCAAAATACCAGTGTTTTTCGGTTATGGAAATTACGACAATGTTGTATCACCATCACTCAGCCAAAAAGCTTATGATTTCTTAAAATCAAATGGGAATCCTATAGAGCGACATTCTTATGATATGCAACACTCGGTGTGCATGGAAGAATTGAACGCGCTAGGGAAGTGGATTGCAAAATGCCTGTAAAATGCGAAAAAATTTCTCTGGGCATTTCCCCTTGCCCAAACGATACCTTTATCTATCAAAACCTCATTGAAGGCAAAGTTGAAACCCCTTACCCCATTTCAGTTGAATATGCCGATGTTCAAACATTGAATGAAAAAGTTTTGAAAGGCGAATTGGATATGGCAAAAGTTAGTTGTGCCGTGTATCCATTGGTTAAAGAAAATTACAGAATTTTGGATAGCGGCGGTGCAATGGGCTATGGTTGCGGGCCTCTGTTGCTCTCTTCTTTCAGCGAAAAATTTGAACCTGAAATACCAGTTTATTTACCCGGCAAACAGACAACCGCCGCCGTTCTATTCAACTTTTGGATTCAAAAAAAACATACACCATACACCATACACCATACCCTAAAATTTGATGAACTCTACCGCCAGCTTTGCGAAAAAAAAATAAAACAAGGAGTGGTGATACACGAACATCGCTTTACATGGCAGAGAGACGGTTTGCATTTAATAGCAGATCTCGGCGCATTTTGGGAACAGGAATTGCAAGTTCCAATTCCGCTGGGCTGCACGGTGATAAAAAAAGATTTGGGCGAAGAACTTGCCAAAGAGATGGATTTGTGCGTTCAAAAAAGTTTGAAACTAGCTTGGGAACGCAAAGAACCCATTACCGATTTCATACGAAAACTAGCCCAGATAGACGATGATGCGGTTATTTTGCAGCATATAAAGATGTTTGTGAATGAGTATTCGCTAAATAGAGGCGAAAAAAGCGAGAAAGCGTTTAGTTTACTTATTTTTCAGAATTTACAGGATTAAACAGAACATTAAGAACGCCTATCTATAAATGCCTTACCAAATGTCTGTTAAACTTATTTGCCCGATTGCTGGATAGATATGTTTCAAATTTTCTATATTTCTCCTTTCTACATTCGCTCTGCAAAGAAGCGGTTTTATTATATCACATAAATTTTTTCCACGAGGATTACTATGCCCAAAAAACTGCCGCGGTTTGCTCCGCTCACTTTGGATTCCACTTTCAAAAAAGCATTTGCTAACGAGCGAAGCACGGAACTCCTTTTGTTCCTTCTCAACACTTTCCTCGCCGAGAAGCTGAAAAGCCCTATCAAAGAGGTTATCAACATTAACCACGAACTGTTTGGAAAAACGAGGTTCAATAGAGATGCTGTATTTGATGTTTATTGCAAGGATGCCACAGGTACAAGGTTTGTTGTGGAAGTCCAAGTTAAAGGGCAAAAACATTTCATAAAGCGAACTTTCTTTTATCTTTGTATGATTGTATGCAGTCTTGCGGTGAAAGGGAAAGAGTATGATTTCAACATTCCAAAGCTCTATTCCATTAGTTTCTTGGAATTTAACCTTGACTTTGGGAAAAATTGCACTGAGGTTATCCAGTATTTGTCTCTGAGAAACGACAAGCATCCCGAAATCAGCTACGATATTCTGCAAATGATTTTCGTTATATTGCCTAAATTTAAGAAGAAAGAGAGCGAATGTGAAACGATTATGGATAAAATTCTTTTTTCTCTCAAAAACAGTCACAAGCTCAAAAGTGTTCCCAAGAGTTTCAAGGAGAAAGAGCTTTTGCAGATTTTCGAGGTGGCAAGAATTTCTAATTTTACGGAGAGAGAACTCAAGCAGTATGAGGCAGCTATGATGAACAGACACGACCAGAAAGCGATCCTTGCTTATGCAGAAGAGAAAGGCGAGATTAGGGGTGAAGCTAGGGGCATTAAGAAAAACAGAAATGAAATTGCTCGCAATATGCTTGGTGATGGCGTGGAGCCTGCACTTGTGGCTCGCTACACTAATCTGCCTTTGAAAGCTGTGAAAGCCTTGCGTTAGCAGTTTTTCTCTTTCACACTTTTTTACCTGTCCGAACCTCTGGGAATATGGAAGTTGGAGGGTTCGTGCCGCCCACCTTATGATTGCCTTCCAAATAGGCACCCTTGCGGCTGTTGTATATACAATAGTAATAAGCACGATTAACATCGACCTCTGTGGCACTCCACCAAAAGCCAAGTCCTCTGATACAACCATATAAACTATTTATGCTCAAGATTCCGAAACCACCAGGTAATGCCGCAAAACCATATTTATCTGTACCGCTACCAAAATTTCTGTCGTGATTATCCCAACCGTTTGTTGCTTTCAAATCTTTGCCTGCTTTTGCAAAACCACCTACAAAATTGAAAATTCTGGAAATTCTTAAATTCTGTGAATTCTGGTTCAGACAAACAAAATTGGCACGGATTTTGCGGGGGGGGGGGGGGGGGGTCGTAGTGTCTAATAGAAATGCTTTATTTGCGTCACAAACTATGTTAGAATTGCTTAACTGCAACTCAGAGTGATTTTTGCCGAGCGAAAAAAATATGGCTTTATTCTGCACGTAAGAGGGCATAGACCCTGCACCGCAAGCTCTGCCAAAAATTGTTTTATTGCCAAAAGTCATATTTTAATGTAAATATAGTAAGTTTTTTACTATATTACCCTAGCTATGCCTCAAAACCAAAACGAAATTTATTGGAATTCAGACCGCAAAATGCGTCTTTTGTTTGCGGCTTCTGGCTTCGCTGCATTTTTTGCCTTGCTTTATTATTTGTCCGATGTGCTCACTCCTTTTGTTATAGCGTTTTTGCTCGCTTATATTTTGAATCCGCTTGTGAATATTCTGCAAAAAAAAA
>CAZIMU010000014.1:0-20623 GCA_964540355.1 uncultured Fibrobacteraceae bacterium
GCTACTCTTATTAGTTCGGATGAGAAAATGCGTTTTTATAAAAATCAGGGCTTAAATTTTATTTGGAATAGGTAAAGCATTTGTAAATTAATTTTACAAGCTACGGGTATGTGCTACACCATTTGATTTACGCCAAAGGGTTTGTAAAGTTGTTCCTTTGTAAAGGTGGGATAGCATTCTAGGTTTACGCCAAAGGGTTTGTGGATTTTTCGCAAGGAATATGGTCTAATCTTTTATTTTTTAACATATTTTTAAATAATTCAATGCCTCCAGCTTTTGGACCGAAGTAAATTTTATCAATATACAGCGGTACTGCTGGTGAATATTTAATATACATTTGTTTATATTCATCTTTCATTTCAATTTCTTTATCGTTAAGATTATGTATTTTTACCATTCTGCATTCCTGCTCTTCTTTAAATGCGATATGTTTTACAAGATAGCGTAGATGAATAAGTAATTTTCCTACAATTACGGGATCAAGATTTTTAGCTTTATCTTTTAAATATCTCATTTCTTTTTTGACACGTTTAGTAATTTTGTTCATTTCTGTATTATATTTATGAAACTTATCTCTCATATTCTCTTTATCAAAAAGAGATTCTTCTTTTTGTCCTACAACTGCAATAGGTTGTCCAGTTCCAGATTGAGGATCAATATAAATACAACGGTAAAGTGGAAATTTATCTTTCTCTATATAATTATAATCACTCGTTTCGGATGAATCTATTTTCGATGATTTTAAAGCAGGTATTACTTCTTTGTTGAAGAAATTATTGCGAAAAACAAGTGATAGTCCTGTTCCTTCTTTGTCGCCTTCTTTTCCATAAAGGCGGAATTGATTTAAACTGTCATAGTTAAATGTAAAACAGCCAGCAAAGGCTTCATATTCCTTGTTATTTAATTCTTCATCGGTCTTGTATTCTTCTTTTCCATATAAAAAATCAAGCAAAGTTCTTCCTTCTTTTGGGTCGTTAGAATAATTTATGGCGTTTAGTCGGAATTTAGAATTACTATCAAAAAGTAATCTTTGTGAAATGTTTTTTTCAAGATAATGTGCCACAAGTTTTTCATTTTTATCTTTTACATGCAATAGACTGATAATAAAAAAAGAACGAATATAAACTTCTTTGTATTCATTTATTTTTTTCCTTTGCTTATCTGTAAGTTTTTCTGTAACTTCTTTAAAATAAGTATCATTATCATCAAAATCTAATAACGAATGAAGAATATTTGTTTTTAATAATTTTTTTCTATCAACTTCTTCTAAAGAAGTTAGTATCTCCAAAATATTCTTTTTAGATTTTCTAAAATTATCTGTTGCTTTTTCATATAAATCTTTATTTTGATTAATCTTTGCTAAATTAACAAGTGCAATTCCTAGTTTGAAAAAAGCATAAAACTTGCCCTCGCTTTGATACATATTCTCGTTATATATATTTATGGCTTCGTCATATTTATCAATAGCTATTTCAAATGAATGTTCCTTTTGCTCAATTTTTGCTAAATCGTATAATGCATCTGCCCAGCCAACACTAAGCCAAAAACTTTCTTGTTCTGACGGAGCAGCCTCATAATTATCAATGACTTTTCTAAACGAATGTTCCTTTTGCTCAATTTTTGCTAAATCGTATAACGCATCTCCCCGACCAATAATATGCCAAAGATTATCTGGTTCTATTCCTATAGCTTCATCATATTTTTTAATGGCTTTATTGAATAAAGATTCATCTTCATTAATTTTGGCTAAATCACGTAACGCATCTCCCCAGTTAGCAAAAGCATATACAGCATTGTCTGAATTTGAATACTGCATAGCTTTGTAATATTTGGCAAATGCTTTTTTAAATAAAGATTCATCTTCATTAATTTTGGCTAAATTGTAAAGTACATTTCCCCAATCACAAAGAACTGAGGTTTTATCGGTTTCTGGTTCGTATAATCGTACAGCTTCTTCATATTTTTCAAATGCACTATTAAGTAGATTTTCTATTTCTATATCTTTTTTATTTTCTGCTAAATTAGAAAGTATAAGCCCACACCTATAATAAGCAATAACTTCTTTGTGGTCTAATTTAATAATTTCTTCATATTTTTCAAGTGCACTGTTAAGTAAATCGTCTCTTTCTTTATTTTTTTTATTTTTTGATAAATTGAAAAGTGCATCTCCCCAATTATAAAAAATAAAGATATTTGGGGGGGTTAATTGTGCTGCTATGTCATAACATTTAATTGCTTCTTCATAATTTTTGGCTTTGTAAAAATCATTTCCTTTATTAATCAAAGATTCTGCGTCTTCATTTCCCATATTCTCTTCTCCCTAGGTAAAATCCATTTTGTTTCCAGTTTTCTTTTATCACCACCAAACTTGGGAACACATAGATTGGCAAGGTTTCGTTACAATTGTTAGCTCCTTTTCGGAAATTAATTTTTTATATTCCATATCAATTCTCCTTATTCTCCTTATATTTCTTTTTTAAACGTTCTAGTTCCATGCGGCCTCGGATTTCTTTAAGCCCATTTCTGGCATCAACATTATTTGGGTCTATTTCCAATACAGCTTCCCAGTCCTCAATGGCTTGGTCATAGTTGCCTTTTATTTTGTAATACACATAGCCTCGGTTTATCAGGGCTTCTGGGAAATTAGGCCTAATTTTTAGGGCAGCGGTGTAGTCCTCAATAGCTCGGTCATAATCACCCTTTTTAGCGTATGCGTTACCACGTCTGCACAGTGCCTCTATGTGATCCGGTCTTATTTTTAGAATCTTGGTGTAGTCCGCAATGGCAAGATCATAGTTCCCTTTAATACTATACGCGGAACTACGGTTACACAGAGTTATATAATCATCAGGCTTTATTTTGAGAGCTTCGGTATAGTCTTCAATGGCACGGTCAATATCATTCTTATCACGATACGCCTTCCCACGGTTACACAGAGTTATATAATCATCAGGCTTTATTTTGAGAGCTTCGGTATAGTCTTCAATAGCCTTGTCATAATTACCTATTTTGTAATACGTAAAGCCACGGTAGCTCAGGGCTTCGTGACCATCGGGATTAATCTTAATAGCGGTATTAAAATCTTCAATAGCCTTGTCATAGTCACCATTTTCTGCATAAGTTATGCCACGGCTGTTTAAAGTCTCATACTTAAATTTGAGACCTGCGGTATGAAAATCTTCAATAGCCTTGTCATTGTCGCCCTTTTTTGCATAAGCAAAGCCTCGGTTGTTAAGAGCGTTGTGGTCATCGGGATTAATCTTGAGAGCGGTATTAAAGTCCTCAATAGCACGGTCATAGTTGCCCTTTTTGCCATACTCAGTGCCTCGGTTGATTAGAGCTTCGTAGAAATCAGGCTTAATTTTTAGGACGGCAGAATAGTCCTCAATAGCTTGGTCATGGTTGCCCTTATGGCCATACGCAATGCCTCGGCTAAATAGAGCATCGTAGAAATCAGACTTAATCTTAATAGCGGTATTAAAGTCCTCAATAGCTTGGTCATGGTTGCCCTTATGGCCATACGCAATGCCTCGGCTAAATAGAGCATCGTAGAAATCAGGCTTAATTTTTAGGGCGGCAGAATAGTCCTCGATAGCTTGGTCATAGTTGCCTTTGTAGATATACGCTCTACCTCGGTCATAAAAAGTTTCGTGTAAATCAGGTACAATCTTGAGAACATTTGTATAGTCCTCAATAGCCCTGTCATAGTTGCCTTTGGTGGCATAAGCATGGCTTCGGTTGTACAGAGCTTCTATGTAATCAGGTTTAATCTTGATAGCGGCAGTATAGTCCACAATAGCCTTGTCATAGTTGGATTTTCTATAATACGCAAGTCCTCGCATATATATGGATTCATGGTCATTAGGTATAGTCTTTATTATAGCGGTATAGTCCTCAATAGCACTATCATAGTTGCCTTTTTTGTAATATGCAAATCCTCGCTCATACAGAGCATTTCGGCTATCTGGTTTAATCTTGAGAGCAGCGTTATAGTCCGCAATAGCATTGTCATAATTGCCTATGTCGTGATACGCAAGTCCTCGATAGTACAGGGCATTGTAATCATTAGGATTAATTTTAATAACTGCGGAAAGGTCTTCAATAGCCTTGTCATAGTTGCCATTGTAGTAATACATAACTCCTCGGCTGATCAATGCATCTTTGAAATTAGGCATAATCTTGAGAGCAGTTGTATAGTCCTCAATAGCCTTATCATAATTACCTTTTTTGGCATATTCATTGCCTCGCTCATATAGGGCTTGGTAGTCATCAGGTTCTTGTTGAATTTCTTTTGTGTTACTCATTGTTTTACCCTTTCCTTTTTTTGTCTGAACCCCGATTATCAGAACATTAAAAACGCCCATATATAAAATCTTTACCAAATGTCTGTTATCCTTATTTCTCCCGATTTTTAGGATTTTCAGGATTGCTAATTTATTGGCTCATTTTTTCGCTATCTTCCCAAGCCGCTTTTAATATGGAAACAAGTATCTCATCTAATATATGTTCATCAGTCCCTTTTATACGGTATAAACCAATGAAACCACTGTTCCTGCCTTTGGTGACAACTTCGTTGTCTTCGGCTATCGTCTTATAGAAATTTTTATGTTGCTCTATAAATGCTTTTTTATCTTTACCGTTATTTTTAAATTCTTCTACATTACTACTCGAACCATTATATGTAGTATCTGATTTATAATAAAAATCATAATCATCTTTTTCACAATAATCTCTGCCAATGCTATCGCAGAATTTTTCGTATAGTGCCTTCCTAATGTTGTTGTAAGCCATAAGATATAACTCCTATCCCTCTCCGCTAGTTTTTTTACCCTTGCCAAATCTCCGCAGAGAAATGAGACTTGACAAGGTTCTTCGCCACTATGGCGTAAGTTCTTTTCAATCCTTCAAGCAACGAACACTATACAGGTGGCTCTTATCCTCGTAGGCACCAACTGCATATTCGAATACGTAGAATATTGCCTGACTGTAGGCGGTATTAGCATTGCCCCCGGAACTACTACTCCACCAAAAGCCGGCGTCGTTGACTTCTTCGAAATAGCCTTTGGAACCGACTAAACCGCCAGGCAGAGCCGAAAAGCCGTAATTATCTGTACCATTGCCTTGACCTAAGTCATCATATTCATTGTTCCAACCGCTAGATGCCTTAAGGTATTTTCCTGCCGTTTCACTTTTATATGGACTGCTCGTGCCACTTGTGCCATCTACGTAGCGGTACAAGGCATCCCACTCCCTATTACTTGGCAAATGCCAACCAGTGGGACAAGCCTTCATAGCCGTTGCCCAATTATACAATCTCCCATATTTTTCGCAGTAGGCAAGATTATTGTTGTAGCATTTGCTACCTTTTGCATTGTAGTTAAGGTTCTCTGCCATCCAAATTTGTCTGCCTATGGTAACTGTTTTATATTTTTTACCATCCCTATTATCTGTTAAATATTTTATATTGCTTTTGTAAGGCTCGTTAGAATAGGAATAGCTATTCGCCCCTGCTTTGATTTGACGGATTTCTTCAAGAAGCTCTCTAGTGTTAAAATAATTTTGGTCAATTTTCAATACAGTTTCAAGGTCTTTAATAGCCCGGTCATAGTTACCTTTGTAGTAATACGCATTACCTCGCCAGTACAGAGACAATACGTCATCAGGCTTAATTCTCAGGGCAACTGTATAGTCTTCAATAGCACTGTCATAGTCACCTTTGCTGTAATACATATAACCTCGATTGCTCTGGGCTCTATAGTAATCAGGCTTAATTCTCAAGGCAGCTGTATAGTCCTCAATAGCTTGGTCATAATTGCCTTCATCGTAATACGCATTGCCTCTTTCACGCAGAACTTCGTATTCATATTTATGCGTATGCTCAACCCTCCCATTATGTCCCAACTCAACATCCACCCTCTCCCTACCTTTCCCAACCTCCACTACCGCACACAACGGCACAGAACCGCTAAAAGGCGTTTTGCCAACTTGTTTGCCGTTCACAAAAACAGGTTCGCCATTCTTTTCAGCCTTCAAAACCAAACCACCCTTTTTCAACTTCACCTGCTTCGCCATATCAAAAACTTGCCGCTTGCCTTTGCTCACACCAATATTAAAACTTATATCCTCATAACACCTATGGCTGAGTTCCCCCTTGTATTTATCGGCAGGTAGCTTATTTTCCAAAGAATAAAAAGATTGCCCGTTCAAAGTCAAACTCCATTGCTCATCCTTGCCTATGCCTTCCGAATAAGCAGGCTTTACCTCTAAAAAACCGAAATTCGGTTTCATTCGAATGAGTATGCGTTGGTTATTTTGTTTTATAGAAATAGTAGTGTCTGCCGTTTCGTATTCATCTAAATCTGCGGTTATGCGAACACTGCTCGCTGGAAGCTCAACTTTGCACGGTGTAGTGCATCTGGAAGATACCACGTCAAAACTCAAATCAGCTCCTTCAGGGTCGCTTGTTATATTTACAAGGTAACTTTTTATTTTACTAAATACTTCGGGAGCTTTCTTTTTCACAATGGAAAGCAAGCCTTTAATGTTTTCTGCATCATCGCTTAACATATCCACCAACCCTTCGGTTCGCACATTATACAACTCAACTTTAAGCCTAATTCTATTGCCGAGCTTGCTAACGCTGGCTTGTGCCACATAATCAACTTGTGCTTGCTTGCCCAAATCCACAATGCAGGAACTTTCCTTGCATTTTTTGATGTAATTCTCCGTACCGCCAAGCCGCTTAACAACAACATCCTGTTTCAGCAGAACAAAATCATTCGTAGGTAAAACTTTCAACGCCGCCTCACGCATTTCATCCGTAAGAGCTTCAAGTTCGTCATTGCCCGTGGCACCATCGGAAGGCAGCACGGCAACCGATGTTTGCTGCCCGTAGGCGGCAATGGCGAGGAACAGCAAGATGAATGCTTTTTTGTGGTTGAGGGGCATATCTAGCCGTAATATAAAAATTTAATTTTTCAATTTTGCATATGAGACACCCAAACCATTAAAACCCCGAATTCGGCTTGAAATTATCCCAGTAATCTACCGGACTAACAATTAAAGTTTCATAAACCACGAACTATATGATGAGGATAACTTTTTTGAATCAAACTAGAAACCAACACATTTGTGTCAATAATTACTTTTTGCATTTCGTGCTACTCGTTTTTCCGCTCTATATGCTTTTATTTCTGCATTAATTTCATCCATAGTCATAATGGGAAACCCACTACTCTCGGCTTCTTCTATGCATTGGTCTAATATTTGCCTAAGCCTTTCTGCTTCAACTGACTTCGGCAATTTATCCGAACAAGCATATTCAACATCTGGCACAGCAACTCGTAAAGTTTTCATAATAGTAAATATACAAAAAAAATATCTAAATTAACCTCACCATGAATAACCTTGTTCCAAAAAGACTTTTGCAAATAGCAGATGATATTCGCTCTGAGGGTGGGCGGGCTTTTTTGGTTGGCGGATTTGTGCGGGATTCTTTGCTTGGTGCCCGCGGTGAAATTCGGGATTTTGATATAGAGGTTTACAAAATTAGCCAGGAGAAATTGCTCTCCATTCTTTCAAAGCACGGCAAGCCTAATTTAATTGGGAAAGCTTTTGGCGTTGTGCATCTATCGCGGCAAAATATTCATTACGATTTTTCTTTTCCAAGAACAGAAAGCAAAACAGGAAGCGGACATAGGGCGTTTGATGTTCAAACTAATCCTAATTTGAGTTTTGAAGAAGCGGCAAAACGCAGGGATTTCACAATTAATGCAATGGGTATGGAACTCCCTAATTTGGAACTCGCAGACCCATACAATGGCAGCAAAGATTTGGAGAGAAAAATTTTGAGGCACGTTAGCGAGGCTTTTGCGGAAGATTCGCTCAGGGTGCTTAGAGCGGTTCAGTTTGCGGCGCGCTTTGAACTTAGGGCGGCAAAAGAGACTATAGAACTTTGCAAAACTCTTTCTTTGAACGATTTGTCTAGGGAGAGAATAGAGGAGGAATTTCGCAAATGGCTTTTGAAAGGGGTTAAGCCTTCTTATGGGCTTGATATTTTTTGCGAGGTGGGTTTGCAAAAAATGTTTTTTGAAATTGGCATTGAAAACAACCAAGCAAAACTCGGCAGTATTTTAGACAACATAACAAAATACAGAAGCGGTTTAAATTCCACCGAAGCAGAAATAATAATGTTTGCGGGGCTTTTATGCTTGCCTAATGCAAAACCTTTTGATTTTTTAAAAAAGTGGATTCATGTAAATGTTCTCTTAAAGAAAGTTCCGGCTCTGTTAAATTCTCTTTCCGAGCTCAACTTGAATAGCAAAAGTTCTTTGAGCAGATGCTCATTAAAAGCAGGTGGCTTGAAACTTCCTGCAATTCTAAAAAGTGCAATTGAAAACGATGCCGATTTATACGAAAATGCTTTGAAAATAGGCAAAGAAATGAATATTTGGGAAGAAGCTCCCGAACCATTATTAACTGGCAAAATGCTTTTGGATATGGGCTTTAAGCAAGGCCCACACGTTGGCGAAATAATAAAACGCGTTTTTGAAAAGCAACTTGAAGGCGAAGTGAGCAACAAAGAAGCTGCGGAAAAAATGGCAAAGGAATTTTTACAATAAAGATATTTTTATATTACACTGTATGGGAAAAACGCTTTATCAGAAAATTTTTGAGAAATACACGGTTGCCAAATTGCCCTCTGGGCAATATCAGCTTTTTATAGGCTTGCATTTGCTGCACGAGGTCACAAGCCCGCAGGCATTTTCAATGATTAGAGAAGACGGGCTGCCCGTTCTCTATCCAAATCGCTCTTTTGCAACGGTTGACCACATTATACCCACCACAAGCGGTGAGCGTTCCAGACCGCTCAAAGACCCTGTGGCAGAGGAGATGTTTGCCCGCTTGGAGCAAAATTGCAAGGATTTTGGGATTCGCTTTTTTGGTCCAGATACCGAAGAACAAGGCGTTATACACATAGTTGGTCCCGAAGAGGGAGTTACCCAGCCCGGAATGACAATAGCCTGCGGCGATAGCCACACGGCAACTCACGGTGCTTTTGGTTCCATAGCTTTTGGCATAGGTTCTTCGCAGGTCGCAGACGTGCTCGCTTCTCAAACGCTCGCGATGAGCCCTTTGAAAGTTCGCAGAATTAAATTCACAGGCAAGTTTAGCAAAGGAGTTTTTCCAAAAGATGCCGCTCTTGCCTATATAAACAAACTCGGCGTAAATGGCGGAGTTGGCTATGCTTATGAATTTGCCGGAAATGTGGTAGAAGAGATGGATATGGAAGGCAGAATGACCTTGTGCAACCTCGCTATTGAAGGTGGTGCAAGAGTTGGCTACTGCAACCCAGACCAAAAAACTTTTGACTTTTTGAAAGACAAGCCATATTCACCAAAAGGTGAGGCTTGGAATAAAGCTCTTGAAAACTGGAAAAGCGTTGCAAGCGACCCCGATGCTGTTTATGATGATGAGGTTGAAATTGACTGCAACAAACTCTCACCTTATGTAACTTGGGGAATAACCCCTGAGCAAAGCGTTATGGTGAATGAAAAAATCCCTGAGGGCACGGGCGAAGCCTACGATTACATGGGTTTCAAAGGCGGAACGCCCATTGCCGGAATTCCCATAGATATTGCATTTGTGGGCAGTTGCACAAATGGCAGGTTGGGAGATTTAAAAGCTGCCGCCGAAGTTTTGAAAGGCAAAAAGGTGAACCCAAATGTGAAACTTTGGGTTGTGCCGGGTTCGCAAAAGATAAAAAAAGAAGCCGAATCTCTTGGTTTGGATAAAATTTTCACCGAAGCGGGTGCGGAATGGCGCGAAGCGGGCTGCTCTTTGTGCCTTGCCATGAACCCAGACAAATTGCAGGGCAGGCAAATAAGCGCAAGTTCCAGCAACAGGAATTTCAAAGGCAGGCAGGGCAGCCCAACGGGCAGAACCTTGTTGATGAGTCCGGCAATGGTGGCAGCGGCAGCGATTAAGGGGTGCGTGACGCCCATTATTTGACAAAAAATGCACATTTTTGTCAACTCCTGTTTGCAAAATTCACTTTTCTGAATTTTTTTTTGCGTTTTCTCCGTCTAAGTATATAGAAGAGGAGAAAATATGGCTGAAACACATCTTTTACGCGGTTTGAATACCGAACAAAAACAGGCGGTTTTACATTCACACGCAGAGGAAGGTCCTTTGCTCATTTTGGCGGGGGCAGGTTCTGGGAAAACTTCGGTTTTAACAAAGAGGATTTTGTACCGAATTGAGCAGGGGGTAAATTCCGCAAATATTTTGGCTTTGACATTCACCGCAAAAGCCGCCGGAGAAATGGACGAGAGGGTAAAAGAACTCGCACCAGATTCCAAAGCCTTGCTCTGCACATTTCATTCGCTTGCCCTTAGAATATTGAAAATGCAAATTCAGGGCATTGAAAATTGGAGACGTGTAGGCTTCCAAAAAATTCCTATGCCAAAGGAGCAAAGCGATTTTGAATTTCAAGACTGGCTTATGGAACTGAACATAAAAGCAGGTAGCGTAAATAGAGAAAACCTGTTTTGCCCGGAATTAAAGCTAGGCAAAGAGAAATTGGAAAAATTGCGGCAAAATGTGCTTAAAAGTGCGGAAATAGTTTTTGAAGATTTAATTTGGCTTTCCATTCGCTTGCTCTCGGAGTTTAGCGAGGTTAGGCAGCATTGCCAAAATATATGGAACGAGATTTTGATAGATGAATACCAAGATATAAACTCATCGCAATATAGGCTTGTGCGAGCAATTTTGGGAAACAGCAAAAGCCTCTTTGCCGTAGGTGACGACGACCAAGCAATTTACGGGTTTAGGGGTGCGGATATTGGGAATATTTTGAGATTTCAAAAAGATTTTCCAAATTGCAAGGTTTTGAAACTTGAATGGAATTACCGCAGCACCGCCAGTATTTTGGAGGCGGCAAACAGAATTTTCACAGACAAACCTCTCGCTTTTAGAAAAAATTTAAGAGCAGGAGCCTTGCGCCCTTATCCGCTTTTCAAGGAAAACAGAAAACCAGAAATTTTGGTTTCGCAAACGGCAGAAGATGAGATTTTAAAACTTGTTTATGAGATTAAATTTTTAAAAGAGGAATATTCAATGAAATGGAGCGATTTTGCCCTGCTGTCCCGCTACAACCGCCAATGCGAGTATTATACGCTTACGTTAAAGGATTATGATATTCCAGTTATTGAAGATGAATCCCAAGAGGATTTTGACGGGGTGCATATAGAGACCATTCACGCTTCCAAAGGGCTTCAATATCCAGTTGTTTTTTATTGTGGGCTTGCCGAGAGTTTAAGCCCTGGGGAATTGCCGGAAAAGCCCAAAGAGAGGGAAAAGCAGCTTGGCGAGGAAAAGCGGCTTTTTTATGTTGGAGTGACAAGGGCAGAGGCTCATATATTTTTTTTATATTGCAAGCAGCGGTATTTTAAAGGCAAGCTAAAAAATTTCAAGGCTTCACGTTTTTTAAAATATTGCGAAGAGAGAAAACCAAAAAAAGGAATAGCAATGCCGGTTTTTATTTTTAAAATTATCACTGTGGTTAAAGTCATAAGCTATATGTTTTACCATATTCCCATATACTTTTTTGAAAAAATTTTCAGAGCCAACACCGCAGATGCGTGGTTGCAGGAAAAACTTTTGAATTGGGCAAAATTCTGCCTTAAAACCCTGCGAATAGATTTAAGTGTAAGCAGTCAATATAATTTGGCAAAGGTGGATTGGAGCCGCCCAGTTATCGCGATTGCAAACCACAACTCGTATGCAGATATTCCTGTTATTTTAACCTCTGCGCAAAGACCGCTTGGATTTTTGGCAAAAGTAGAGTTATCGCGAATTCCAATTTTGTCTTATTGGATGAGAAAAATAGGCTGCATTTTTATTAAAAGACAGTCCAACAAAGCTGGGCAAAAATTTATGGATAAAATGCTCAATTATTCCGCCGCAAAACCGCCGCAAATTGTGATTTTCCCAGAGGGAACGCGGAGCAAAACCGGAGAAATGGGAGCTTGGAAAAGCGGAGCGTTTAGAATGGCAGCGGAGTTGAAAGCCACGATTTTGCCTATTGCGATAAAGGGAACGGCAGCCTCTTTTGAGAAGAAGAAAAGTTCAAAAAATGTTTATGAGGTATCATCGCAAATTTTGGAACCTTTTGATGTTGCTCAGTGGGAAAAAGAGAATGGAAAGGAGATAGAGTATAAGGACTTGATGGCTAGGCTGAGAAAATGCTTTACCTAGTCTGTGGGCATACTTATTTCCGCAAGAACATAAAAGCGCTAATACACAAAATCTTTACCAAGTCTGCGGGCATACTTATTCCCGATTGCTGGATATCGTAGGTTATTTGGCGTGTGTTGGTGGGTATTTAAACGAGAATTTAATTCCGGTTTTATCGTGGATAATAGACATATTGCCTTTGCTTATCACATTCATTCCTATAATCATATCAAAACTATGAATAGGTTTGCAAGACATTGCTCTAATATCTTTGAACAAAATATTGTTAGGCAACATCAAAGATAACATGTGAGTTTTCACAATAGCTATACCATTAGCGTGTTTCATTTGAACTTCTGCTATATTTGGAAGTTTCAGTTTTTTAGCTGTCGTTTCCGATATAACACAACAATTTGCACCTGTATCCCAAAGTGCTTTTAGATTCGTTCCAATGCCTGTTTTTTGGTTAAAAGCAGAAACGTTTACTATGATTTCACCAATTTCAGAATCATAATTTATGGCGAATGAATTTTTAGGCATTATCCAAGCGCAGGGAATAAGGTATGTTTATGCTATATGCGGAATCGTCTGGCAAGCATTTGTAAACAGAATAATTACCAGTTCCAAATTTTTGTTCGCCGATTTCAACTGCCTCTCCTAGCGAATCAAAAGCATCTATTATTTTCCTGCCGGAGAGCAACAATTCTTTGCCAAAAAAACGCTTGCAAAGCTCCTTTTGGTGCTTTATGAAATAGTTCAAGGCTATTTTCTGTTTTGAAAGTTTTCTTTCCATAGTAATTAATATAGAAATTCCTTTTGTCAGAACCCCGATTGCTGGATATATGTGTTTTTTTGTGGGTTGTGTGTGTTAGCTGAATTTTGGCGGGTAAAATTAGTACTTTCTATACCTGAATATTATAAAAACAGTGTTGCGATGTAGATTAATTATATCAATATTAACAAATCACTAAAATTATCTATTTTATATTCTGCATTAGTCACATTTCCGAAACCGTAAGCGGCATATATGAAAGGAATATTATTACTTATTGCAGCTTCGTAATCACTAATAGTATCTCCTATATATAAAGGATTTTCAATTTGATTTCTTTCTATGAGTAATCGTAAATTTTCTTTTTTCTCTAATCCAGTCTTACCTGCCGATTCGTAATCAGTAAAAATAAGATGTAATTTATTAAAGTTAATAAAAATTTCTATATAACCATCTATACAATTACTTACAATATAGAGTTTCGTTTTTTTACTTAATTGTTTTAATATATGTATCACATTAGGATAGAGTGTTCCGCCTAATATTTTCATGAAATATTTTTCTTTGTTTTTATAACATTCCAGTATATCACTATATTGGGATTTTGGAACAAACGGGAAAAATTGAGGAAACATTATCTCTAACTTAATTCCAGATAAGGAACGAGCATCTTGTTCTGTTAATTTATGATTATATCCGTATGTATTTAATACATCATTCCATGCTATTGCGCAAGCTTTTGTAGAATCCCATAGAGTACCATCAATATCAAAAATAATCCCCTCAAATAATGTGTTTTTTAATGTTATCATTATATTCATACACTTTTATTGTTTTCAAGAACTGCTTTTCCATCTTCTGTTAATGAATCGTTCCACAAATCATTAAAAGTTTTATCAAAAAAAGATACCAAATATTCATTTTTTTTAACAGATAAATCTACAATAATAGAAGGATTTTCGTGTCCAAAAGCCGTTGCTTGCTTTATATTTGGTGTAAGCCATCCTAATTCTAATACTTGATTTTCTATTTTCCGACCTCTTAAAGTATAAGGTTGTCTATAACAACGTATCTGATAGTTTGAGGAGTAATTATTAAAAATATCATTGTATAAAGTATCAAGTATTACGATAGAACGTTTTTTTTGCAAACCAGTAAGTAGATCAGGATGTTGTGCTAGTATTCGTATGGCTAGTCCTTGATCTCTAATTCCTCGTATTAAAGGAAGTGTTGTTTGCCCAGCATATTCAAGTAAATCGGCTTTATCTTTCGTTGAATTGCATTGCTTAACTATATTTATCATTTTGGGCATTGATAAATCTTGTTTTTCTTCAAGATATGTAGGAGGGGTCGTATCTTGAGAATGAATAGATGCACTAATGTCTAGAACTATCAATAAGATTAAAGACAATAAAAGTCCAGATTCTCTCAACCAAGAATTAAAACAAGTTACATTCAGTGATATTACCCAACCTACCACAATGATTGCGGCAAAAACAATAAAAATCTTTCGACTGTTTTTTTTATAACATTCGATGATTTTATTAAGCCAAGTTGTTTCTTTATAGCCAGTTTTTGTCATAATAATACTCCTTTATTTTGTGACAATTTGAATTTATTCCTTCTTTGTATTTATCAAATTCTGTTTTTGATGTATAAAATGTTCTCAAATTTTCGGTATTTCCCCAATACATTCTGCCTGCAATATCCGCAGTTCCCGCAGATTCCCAAGAATATTGTAAAGTTTTAACATCGTTCTGAAGGACTATTGAAATTATGTCTAACCATATTTGGCTTTGAGCACCGCCTCCGCTAACATAAATATTATATTTTGTTGATATTTGCTCTAATAGGCAAATAGCGTAGCCAATACTTTCAAGAATAGCTCTTGATTTTAAATCTATTCTTTCAGAATTATTATTTGAGACAAACTCGTAATTACCAATAGGAATCATTCCATTTTTCCAGCGAGGCAAAAGAAATATAGTTCCATCTGCACCTGGGGAAACTTCAGCAGCCTTTTTGTCAAGAATTTTCAGAGAATTGTTGCACCATTCTTTGCTAAATTCCTCTATTTTCTTAGCAAACCCAGGAACTGATAATTTCAAATTAAATGGATTTGTTTTGATAATTTTAGATTCAAGTAATATCTCAATTTCTTGTTCTAATTTAAGCAAAGTACCAAATGTACCTAAATATATCATTCTATCTTCTGTATTCTTTATGCCCGACCCCAAAACAGATCCAAAAACATCAGAACAACCTCCACATACGAAAATTTCAGAATTTATATCAAGTTCTTTTAAACAATGTTCAGTGACTACTCCGATATTTTCTACTACTGAAACTATATTTGGATAAACTCTATCATTAATACATAATTCTTTATTATCAAAAACCGATATACCTGTTCCTAAACAACATAAGGAAATACTATTAATAGTTAGTTTATTTGTTAATCTATAATTTATATATCCAACTAAATCTGTGATGCAAGGTTTAGCAAATTGTTTTTGTATGGCAATATCTCTTAAAATAGCCAATCTTTCATTTGTAAGTGATTGGTCATATTGCGAATATGTAGATTTCTTTTTAGGTAAAGTTGAATATAGTATAGAATACGCTTCATTCGGATTTTCAGCATCGAAAACAGTAAGCGTTGGAGCAATAGCCGATACACATATTCCTATAATATTACTTTGTTTATCTTTACAATTAGATAAAATACCAGATATTACTTCTTTAGCGTCATCCCACCATTTAGTAGTAAATATTAACTCGTTCGTTACATCCACTGAGGTTCGTTTTCTATAAGTGGATATTATTAAGCCATCAATAGTACGGGCAGACCCTTTGATATATGAGGTGCCAATATCAATGCCTATTGCTATTTCTTTATTTATTTTTGTTGCCATATCGGGTCAACCTTAAATTCTGCATTAAGTAAATGCTTTGAGAATAATTCAGTACCAAATCTGCTTAAATAATTTAAACTTGATATATTACGCCAAGATTCTATATTTTCACTTTTTTCTGCTGGCTCTTTCCAATTTTGCCACAATACTTCAATTCCATTAAAATGATACGGCTTTAAATAATTATACGAGCCACTATCTGTTAGATAAATATTGTAATTCAGATATCTACATAAATTTGCAATTAAATTGGAAGATTTGCCAGTAACAGGTAATTCGGAGGAATATATCAAAACAGGTTTTTTGTTTGCTATTAATAAAAGAGAACATATAACATTTACGCAGAAATTCGCTAATTTGTCAGATTTGGGGTATTCTTTTAGATTGTCAATTAGCTGGTTAATAGAATCCCAATATTTTGCACGATAAAAAGCGTGAAATAAAGTTTGTTCAATATAATCAATGTAATTTTGATTAATAACAATCATTTCGTTGATAATTGAATTTCTACTTTTACGTTCATTTAATTTACTAACAGGTATAGATAAATAAAATGGAATATTATCCCCATGAATAGGAATAATTTTAGTTCTATTTTGATATTCCCTTGTACAATATTGTACCGAATCAAGAATACACCAAACATCCGCGTTGGCTAATTTTTGTAACACCTTTAAACGCGGAAATAAATTTGGTTGGTGTATCGCAATTTTAAGAGTATTCATTTTTATACAACCTTTTAATCAAGTTTAATATTCAAAACCTCTGCTAATGTTGGATATGAATAATACACAAGAACGTTATAGCAAGGGTTCATTAATTCCATCATTTCCATATTTGGTCTGACAATTAAATCAAAACCAGATTGTTTAAGATATTTTTCCTTAAATTGTGGATAATCAGAAAGTGTAAAATCCGCATCGCCTCTTTCGGGTCGTTTTTTATCTGGTTTACGAATTTTCAAAATCCTTAATATACCTGCTACAGTTGAAATAGGAGGGATAAGAAAAACAGGTCCCATTGCCGTTTCCTGTACTACTTTTCCCATTTCATTTGCACAGTTAATCAATTCAGTAAACTCTTCATCTGTATGTGTAAATACACATACATAATTTACTGGAACATCTTTTTCGTATGTGCAAGTTTCACTTAAACACTTTGAAGCAACAACAATCTCTTGTACTAACTTTTTTAATTCACTCGTTGTCATATTTTTTCCTCCTAATCCAGAACACAACGAACACTATACAAGTAGTTCTTACCGTGGTAGTCGTAGTCCACATGCTCGCTGTTGGTGTAATGTATGTACCGGAGGTAGGCGTAGGAAGCAGCGCCCTCCCTCTCCGTGGCAGTCCACCAGCTGCCGCTACCGCCGGCAGAACCGAAAGAGCCAGAGGAGCCGTAGCCGCCCGGCAGAGCCGCAAAACCATAATTATCCGTACCGTTACCACTGTACCAACCACTTGTTGCTTTCAACTTGGTTCCTGCACCATCACAAATGCTATTATCAGAACAACTCGGATTGACATATTTCATCAACACATTCCAATCCGCATTGCTGGGAATATGCCAGCCACTAGGACAAATACCTCTATGCTTTGTACCCACTTGAGAAACACAACTACTGGAGTTACAGCTAGAGGGCAGTGCCATTGCTGTTGCCCAATTGTAAAGTCTACCATAAGTTGTACAGTAACCATAGCTATCACCGCCGGTATTATCATTATAGCACCTGGTATCGGTTGCATTATAGTTCAAATTCTCTGCCATCCAAACCTGAGTGCCGATTGTAACGATTTTATATGTTTGACCATCACGAGAATCTGTTATAGACAATTTGCCATTAGAGCAAGAGAGTGATTGTGCTGCGGCATTGTACCAACTGCTTCCGCATTTGGTTTCAATGATATTGTTTTGGCATCTCAAATTAGTATTCGTGGCATTATACCAGTTTGTACCGCATTTGGTTTCAACAACATTATTTTCGCATCTTTGGTTTGTAGGGCGATAATTTTGCTCTTTGCATTTACCGTAATCGTAAACGATGTTCTCGCTACAAAACTGCGTTGAAAGAGTATAGGTATTGCCGCCACATTTATTTAAAAGTATGCTCCCGTCACAGAAATGCGTTGAGGGATTGTATACAGTATTACCGCATTTTTCGTAAATCACATTGCTAGAGCAGAATTGAGATGCAATAATGTATTTATTGCTACCGCAGCAGTTTTCTGTTGCAGGGTTGTATTCCACCGTGTTAGCACAAAGCGTTGGTGCCGCACTTACTGCTAATGTTCCGTTACAGGTAGCAGTTTTGCCGCTACAGTCTCCAGAGCTTGCCTTTACCGATACACTACTGTATGTACCTACCACAGGATTACTCCAAGTTGGCGCACTTGTCCAGCTAAGACCGCTACTGACCAATGTTGATGTACCATTACTACCGTTGCAAGTAACTGCTGGTGCGGTTATCGCTGTACCTGCCGTACCTGTTGAAGGTACATCAGCGCAAGTAAGGGTGTATGTTGCGGGGGTGGCTACGGTTAATGTGCCATTACAGGTAGCGGTTTTGCCGCTACAGTTTCCAGTGCTTGTCGCCACCGATACGCCACTATAAGTACCTGCTGTAGGATTAGACCAAGTTGGCGCGTCAGTCCAGCTAAGACCGCTACTTACAGATGTAGATGTGCCATTGCTGCTGGTACAGGTCACCGCAGGAGCGGTTATCGCTGTGCCAGCCGTGCCTGTTGCAGGTACATTAGCACAATTGAGCGTGTATGTTATGGGGTTGGCTACAGTTAATGTACCGCTGCAATTGGCGGATTTGCCGCTGCAATCGCCAGAGCTTGCCGCTACCGATACGCCACTATAAGTACCTGCTACAGGAGTAGTCCAATTCGGCGCACTAGTCCAACTAAGACCGCTACTAACCGCTGTGCCATTGCAAGTCACTGTCGGTGCGGTTATCGCTGTGCCTGCCGTGCCTGAGGTAGGTACTTTAGCACAAGTTAGTACAGAGGCTACAGCTAATGTGCCACTACAAGTTGCGGATAAACCGCTGCAATCGCCAGAGCTTGCCGCCACCGATACGCCACTATAAGTACCTGCTGTAGGATTAGACCAAGTTGGCGCGTCAGTCCAATTAAGACCGCTACTAACCGCTGTGCCATTGCAAGTTACTTTCGGAGCGGTTATTGCCGTGCCTACAGTACCTGTTGAAGGTAAAGTAGCGCAAGAAAGTACAGAGGTTACTGTTAATGTGCCACAACTTGCTTCTTTGGTACTGCTTCCTTCGCAGCGAGCCCTAGCCAATACATTGTATGTGGCGGCAGCAGGATTACTCCAATTCGGCGCATTTGCCCAGATAATGCTAGTTGTAGGCGCATTGATGCCGCATCTAACCGTTGGTTGCGTTATAGCCGTGCCAGCGATCCCAGTTGCTGGCATACCTGTGCAAGTGAGTTCGTCTGCTGAAGGTGCCGCACTTACTGTTAATGTGCCGCCACAGGTGGCAGTTTTGCCTTTACAATCTCCAGAACTAGCCGATACCGACATGCCGCTATATGTACCAATCACAGGATTATTCCAATTCGGTGCTTTTGTCCAATTAAGACCACTGCCAACTGCGGTTCCGTTGCAAGTCACTGTCGGTGGGGTTATTGTTGTGCCTACAAAGCCTGTTGAAGGCACGGCAGCGCAAGTTAGTACGGAAGCTACTGTTAATGTGCCACTACAAGTAGCAGTTTTGCCTTTGCAGTCTCCGTAGTTTGTAGATGCCGATATGCCACTATATGTACCTGCCATAGGATTACTCCAATCCGGTGCACCTATCCAATCTATATCATCGCTGATTGTTTTGCCGTTGCAAGTCACCGCTGGTGCGGTTATTGCCGTGCCTGCCGTGCCCGATGGAGCCACTTTGCTGCAAGTTAGTACGGAGGCTATTGCTAATTTGCCGCAGTTTGCTGTTTTGGAGCTTCCTCCGCAATTTGCCGTAACGGTTACTGAATAGGTATCTGCCTCAGGGTCAGCCCAAGCAGGCGCATTTGCCCAAGTGATGCCGGTTGTAACTATATTGGTGCCGCATCTAACCGTTGGTTGCGTTATAGCCGTGCCGACTGCTCCAGTCGTTGGCATTCCCGTGCAAGTGAGCTGGTCAACTGAAGGTGCCGCATTTACTGTTAATATGCCGCTACAGGTGGCAGTTTTGCCTTTACAATCTCCAAAGCTTGCAGATACCGATACGCCGCTATATGTACCAATCGCAGGATTACTCCAATTCGGTGCATTTGTCCAATTAAGCCCGCTGCTAACTGCTGTGCCGTTGCAAGTAACTGTGGGAGGGCTTATTGTTGTACCCGCGATGCCAGATGAAGGCACGGCGGCACAAGTGAGCATATATGCTACCGAGCCAGAGCCGCTACTTGAGCTAGCCTTCCGCTGGGAACTACTGGAAAGTTGGGCATTGCTGTCAACGTCATCGCCACCAGAGCAAGAAAATGTGAATACCAATGCAAGCAAAATGCTTGCCACGAACAGAACAGATTTAATCTTGTTCATAATGAACCTCTCTTTGTTTTTGTTGTGAAAAGAAATTTTTTGCAAGCCCGCTGCCAACGGAGCCGAGAAAATAGGCGTTTATAGCTGGGGGCGGAATTTAGCGAACATGGCGACACTTTCCATTTGAGGTGTTGTATATGTC
>CAZIMU010000015.1:0-20090 GCA_964540355.1 uncultured Fibrobacteraceae bacterium
TCTAATCCTTTAACTCCAGAGTAGAGTGCTCCAAAGGTCTCGCAATTCTTTATTATCTGCTCGCAAGTGCAAACGGGAAGTGTTGGATCGCCACCTGTTACGGAACCCCTGCAAGTTGGGGTATATGAGTATTCCGTACTC
The DNA here is from genome assembly GCA_964540355.1 of uncultured Fibrobacteraceae bacterium. GTDB lineage: Bacteria > Fibrobacterota > Fibrobacteria > Fibrobacterales > Fibrobacteraceae > Fibrimonas. The sequence continues at coordinate 142 of CAZIMU010000015.1, forward strand.
ATTGTGAAGCAACCTGTTTCCCATTCGCAGACAGTAGCTCCTTTTGGACCCGTGCATACTGCAGCTTGAACTTGCGAAACCAATATAACCATAGAAAAAAGTGGCAATATTAAGACTTTTTTCATAGAAACCTCCCTTTATTGAAAATAAATCTAATTTAAATATACATTATTTTTTGTAGGAGAGTAACTTTTTTAGGAAAAAACGTCAGAAATGGTTAATTTTTTTTCATTCCACTTAAAAAACTTTTAATTTTCTATATTTTTTTCAATGGATTGAAAAAAATATGATGGAAAGGGAAAAATATTTAAAAACGCTTGCTTCTTATGCGGAAAAACCGCTTATAAAGGTGCTTACGGGGGTTCGTAGGTGCGGTAAATCTACTATTTTGCTGGGTTTTGCGGAAAAACTTATTTCGGGTGGAATAAAAAAGCAGCAAATAATTTCGCTGAACTTTGAGGATTTGGCTCTTGAACCCCTAAAAAATTATCGCGCTCTCTACGATTACTTAATCTCAAAAATAACAGATGATAACACTCAGTACTATGTTTTTTTAGATGAAATTCAAGAGGTTGATGGTTTTGAAAGAGTTGTCAATAGTTTGCATTTGCGAAAAAATGTTGACATTTACATAACAGGTTCAAATGCCTTTTTTATGTCTGGCGAGTTATCCACCTTGCTTTCTGGCAGATACATTGAAATTCCCATTTTCCCGCTTTCGTTCAGCGAATTTAAAAATGCCTACAAGGAACTACCAAAAAACGACTTGTATAATAAATACATAACACAAGGAGCAATGCCTTATCTTATAAACAGGGAAAATAGCTACAAAGAAATTCGCGATTATTACGGTGGAATTTACAATACTGTTTTGCTCAAAGATGTGGTTGCTAGGAAAAAGATTTCTGCACCGGATATTTTGGAAAAAGTGGTAAAATTTTTAGCTGGCAATATAGGCTCCCTCAATTCAACAAAAAAAATAGCAGATACTCTAACAAGTTTTGGGCGAAAAATTTCCGTGAATACCTTGGAAAGTTATATAAGCGCACTTATAGATTCTCTTTTGTTTTACAAAGTATCTCGCTTTGACATTAAAGGCAAGGAACATTTAAAAACAATTGATAAATATTACATTGCAGATTTAGGTTTTAGAAATTATCTGCTTGGCAACGAAAGAGATAATTTTGGATTTGTGCTTGAAAATGTGATTTATTTGGAATTGTTGCACAGAGGCTACAAAGTTTCCGTTGGAAAAATAGGGCAGAAAGAAATTGATTTTGTGGCTGTTTCCGAACTTGGGCAAGTTGAATATTATCAGGTTGCTTTGAGCATTAGGGAAAGCGATGTTTTTGAACGGGAGATTTCCGCTTTAACGGATATAAAGGATAATTATCCGAAATTTCTTTTGCACTTAGACCCCGACCCCGATTCTGTGCATAAAGGAATTAATATTTTGAATGCGCTGGAGTGGTTATAGATTTATGCGCCTTTTCCTCTTTACATTCTGCCTAACATTAGCGTTCTCCCTTTCACATGGGCGGAACTTGGCTTCTATTCGCAAAGATGTGTTTGCTGTTGGGGTTAGCAAAGGCGATTCCGCTACTGAATACGATTTTATATCAGAAATCTCGGCGAAAATGAAAATTTCAAAATTTAGGATAGTAACTTTTGAAAATGCGAACATGGGGCAAAAATTGCTCTTGGATGGCAAAATAGATGCCATGATTTCAAGTGGCAAAAAAGAAATGGCTGTAGCTGCGCTTGCAAAAAATGATGAAATTTTGACTCTAGCAAATTTAGATGAGAAAAAAATGGTGTTCATTCCCAAAGATGTTTCCACTGAGCAAATCCTCAGCATCTGGAAAAATTCAAAACCAAATGCGGTTCAGAATTTAAGCGAGGCACTTAATCTTTTGAAAAACGGAGAAGCGGATGTGGTTATTGCAAGCAGGCAATCTCTGGATGCTCAAAAGGATTCCTCGCTTAGAATATTTCCAAACAAATTGCTGGAAAGTAATCCAGTTATATTATTTGCACCGAATTCCAAAGATTTGCAAGAAGAATTCAATACAAGCGAACTCTATGGGCAAGCCTCGCTCAGGGCATTGCAAGGGGTTGAGATTTTTGTGCATAGCGCTGGAGATTCTGCGATAAAAAAAATGGAACCAGAAATAAGCAACAAGATAAAGCAGAGAATGGAAAATGCCAAAGTGCCTATAACCGCTTATGGCAGCGGCAAGGGCGGCGCGCTAAAACTTTTATTGACAGGCTTTAAGAAAAAAGAAGGCGATTATTTTATATATGCCTCACTCCAGTTGCACCAAAGGGCATATTTGGCAATTAGCCACGAATATATGGACTCTCAAACTTGGGATAGGTGGAGAATGGGCGTTTTTAAAGAGAAGGAGATTTATTCGGAAATAGAAGATATGGCTAGGGAGTTTGCAAATGATTTTATTTCGGCAAATGGTTTTTAAGTTTGCGTTATTGCTATTTTGCTTGCTATTGTTTTCTTGTGCCGTTAAAACAAGAAAAAAGAGTGATGATGAATATTATTTCTCAGGAAAAAATGAATGGGGAAATATGGCAAAAGATTTCAAATATCCTGTGGAACTGGAAAAACGCATTGAAGATTTTTTAGGCATTCCTTATGTATGGGGCGGCAATAACAGTGATGGCTTGGACTGCTCGGCTTTTGTTAAACAAGTATATGAAATATACGGTCTTGATTTGCCGAGAACTTCTGTGTTGCAAGGTAAATTGGGAATCAAAATTCCGCGTGAGGCTCTTTTGCCAGGCGATTTGGTGTTTTTTGGCGAAACGGATAGGGATTCGGTTACCCACGTTGGTATTTATATGGGAGGCAATAGATTTGCAAATGCTACAAATTCAGAAGGCGTAAAATATTCCAATTTAAATGAGTCTTTTTTCTTTTCAAAATTTTTATTTGCTAAGAGGTTGAGTTTTTAGCCCAAGTTCCAGAGATTTTTTCCTCATTTTTTCTTCCAAGGGAATATAATTGTTTTGCGGAACGGAATTTCCAAATGATAATCTGAAAACAGTCCAAAAAACCACCAAGGCAAGGTTGTTTTCTTTAATCAAAGTTTCGGCTGTGCGTTTAAAATGCAAAAAATTAAGCCCATCTGTAAATCGCAAAAAGAACACAGATTTAAAGAAAATAGAATTGAATGCTTTGTCGCAATAAAGTGCAAGGGCAAAAAGCCTAAGTTCTGTTTCTCTTGTCGGTGCCTTCAATGCTCTGAGTTCTTTTTCGCTGGCAAAAAAAATATCATCTATGCAAAGGCGTTTGCCATCTCTTATATACGAATCGCTGAGGCTTTGTATAGCCGTCCATATAACATTGTTCCAAGCTAATTCCTTCATATTAATTTGCCTTTGCTTTTGAGATGAGCCAGCATATTTTTTATGGCTCTGCCCCTGTGGCTCAAAATATTTTTTTCTTCTTCGCTCATGCAGCCAAAACTTTGTGAAAAACCATCGGGAACAAAAACAGGGTCGTAGCCAAAACCGCTGGTTCCTTGTGGCGCGGTTAAAATTTTGCCTTTGCACTCTCCCTCAAAAAATTCCATTTCACCGCTAGGAATAATCAGGCAAAGGCAGCACACAAATCTTGCGTTTCTGTTGGTTTTGCCTTCCATTTCTTTTAGCAGTTTTGTGTATCGCTCTGCGGCAGTGGCATTTTCCCCTGCATACCTAGCAGAGAAAACCCCAGGCCTGCCCTCCAAGCTCTCCACCTCCAAGCCCGAATCGTCTGCTATAACCCAATGGTCTTTATATTCATCTTTGGAGGATGTGTATTCAAAAACAGCGCGAGCCTTTATTTCGGCATTGCCTTTGAAGGTATCTGCATTTTCTTCAATTTCTTTGAAAAAACCTATATCTTTTGATGCCAAAAAAGAAAACGCGCTATCTTTGAGGATAGCACAAAACTCACTTACTTTGCCGGCATTTCCGGTGGCTATAACCACAGCCTGAGGCATAAGAGCCTTTTAGCGAAGTTTCTTCTTGTGACGGTCGCGGCGGCGGCGTTTTTTACGCTTGTGAGTCGCAATCTTTCTCTTTTTTCTTTTTCTTCCGCAGGGCATTGGCTCTCCGTTTAATTTGTGAAGGGTAAAATATAGAAAAAATTTTCCCAATGTACAAGGGAAAATGTGAAAAAAAGAACCTGATTGTCAGAATTTTCTACATTGCATAGTGAATATGCCTCTCAATAGCAAAATATTATTCATTCTTTTGTTTCTCGCCTTCACCGCCTACGCACAGCAAGAGCGGTTAGCCATAATCCAAACGCTAGACAACAACGATTCCATAGGCTTTAACGATTTGGCTTATTTAACCGACAAGTTACGCGAAACGGCTGTCAATATTTTGCCAAAGGAGCAATACGGCGTGATGACAACAGAGAGCATAGTTGCTTTTCTGGGTTCACAGGAACGTGCCGCTAAGATATGCAATGAATCGAGCTGCCTTGCGGAGCTTGGCAGAATGGTTAGCGCAGATTACGTGGCGCAAGGGAGGATAGGGAGATTTGGCAGAGATTTAACTATCAAGGTAGAACTCTACAATGTCAAAACTGGAAATTTGATAGGCTCGTTTACGGGCGATTCAAAGGATATATACGGCTTGCGAGACATCATAACCGAGAAAGCCACCGATTTGTTCAAAAAAATGCCAAACACATCTAAAGTCCAAAAAACTGTACCACCTCCTAAAGCACCCACACCTCCACCACAGCAAGAAACTCAACAAGTACAGAGTACTAATAAGGACGATGAAAATAGAATGAAAGGAGCCTTCGGTTATGCTTTACTGAATACCATTCCTGGCTTTGGGTTGGGCAGTTATATACAAGGAGATAAAACATCTGGAATGATACTATCTATTGCGGACGGATTTAGTTTGGTACTTCTTCTTTCTGCTGGAATTGTTTCGCCTGGTGTGTGTTATGATAAACCTGAGCCTAATGAAATAAGTTGCGATTCCTTCGAGTGGAAATATGCAGAGGTAGCATTAGCTACAGGTATAGTTGTTCTAGGTGCCAGCCGTATTGCAGGTTGGATATTCGCATATAACTATGCAAACAAATACAACAAATTACTAAACGAAACATTAAACAGCAACAACAATGTTTCCTTTTCCATTGACCCCCTAATAGTCCCAAAAGACGGAACACCCGCTGTTGGGTTGGCTTTTAACTTGCGGTATTGACGAACAAAAAAGTCAAATCATGCCAACTCCTCAACCAAATAAATATCACTACGACAGTGCATATCCGAAATTCCATTAGCCATTTCTTTGTAAGTTCTGGACTTATAAAAAATATCAAGAGCCTCGCTATACGAAATATTTTTCCGCTCACGAAAAAGCTCAATTATCCTTAAATACTTATGCCTCAAAAGAAGTTTATTCGCTTTCATTATACCCCCTCGCTAGAAACAAATCGCAAATATTTATCCATTACCGATTGCTCTTTAAAACAATACTGAACGTTTGGCTTTTCAAAACGAAGCCTCGCTATTGCCTGCTCCTTTGTCCTATAACCTTGCAAATATTCTTCTATAGTATCAAACACATTATCATTTGCAATGCCACCTATTATAATCTGATATTTTGCTCCAATATCATTTCCAGTTCTGCAAGACACTATAAACTCCAACCATTCCTCAGAATAATTTTCAAAAGTCAAACAATTCAAAGATTGCATAGAATTTTCGTCAAATTCAAAAGCAGATAAAATTCCTTGTCCTTTTGTATCTATAAATCGCTTTGACCATTTTTTTGCTTGGTCTTTAATTGGCGTTGTATAAAATCCTTTGCCAAAATCAAGCGTGATTCTAGAAAAAGACAAATCGGGCTCTTCAATTGTTAAATATGAACCGTGATACAAAATCATACTTCCACGCCTTTTTGTTTCATAACTCCTATTATATCATCAACTATATATTCCTTTCCCTGCGTATGCAGAACATCATAACAGGAAACAATATAATCATTCAAAATATTGCTCTCTTTTGTAAGTTTTTCATAAATAACATCTCCCGTCTGTCCAAGCTTTTCCGCAATGGATTCTATGCAAAATACAGAAAATTCCATTTGTTTTTTGTCCATTATAAGAATTTAGAAATAAAATTTTCTAATTTACCCATTATGACTAGGTTACGTCATTAAGGAGTTCAAAATGAAAAAAATAGCATTAGCTGCAACAATGGCATTTATTCTTTCCGCTTGCACGGAATTTAAATGCGCCACCTACAAAGACTGTGACGAAGAGAGAACGACACGCTTAAAATGTGGCGAAAGGGAATATGATGTTTACGAATACCAATTATGCTGCAATAACACATCACTGTATAGCACTAAAAACCAAAGGTGCGAAAACGGCGTTGTTGAAGCGAAATGTGGAAGTGGCTGGTATGTACCCACAAATACCGATTTTTGCGTTGATGGCGAGGTTACAGCTACCAAAGGGGAATTTACCGATGCACGAGACGGCAAAACCTACAAGTATGTAACCATAGGTACCCAAAACTGGATGGCAGATAATTTGAACTATAAAATGGAAGGCAGTTCATGCTATGAAGATGACCCTGCCAACTGCGAAAAGTATGGGAGATTGTATTACTGGGACGCGGCTTTGGAAGCTTGCCCAAGCGGCTGGTATTTGCCAGACGAAACTGAATGGCAAGCCTTAGTAGATGCCGTTGGCATCCCTGCTATAGCCGGAGAAAGATTAAGTACTACAAGCGGATGGAAATATCACAATGGCACAGATGAATACGGCTTTTCGGCATTGCCTGGCGGCTTTAATGAAAATGGCTTATACAGCACCAAATACGCAAAACGTGAATATATGGGCTTAGGTGAAGCGGGCTACTGGTGGAATAATCGGGAGTACTCTTTAGAATGCAGTTTTTTAAGCTATATCACCAATGCGGAAACACTTGCGATAAGTGGTAGCACACCTAATTATTACTCCTGGCTTTCGTCAGTAATACCTTACTATATGCAGAGTATTCGTTGCATACAAGGTGTTCTTCCTCCCAAGCCTGCTATTGTTCTTCCTCCCCCTGTTGACCAAAGTGCGTTTGGTACACTGACCGACTCCAGAGATGGCAAAAAATACAAAACCGTAAAAATAGGCATCCAAACCTGGATGGCGGAGAATCTCAACTACGATACTGGAAGCAAAAACTCACGATGCTACGATAACAAAGAAGCAAACTGCAACAAATGTGGCAGGCTTTACACTTGGGAAGGAGCAATGGGTAGTTGGGACGGCGACAGAGCTTGCCCAAACGGCTGGCATTTGCCGTCTAGTTCTGAATGGGATAAATTGCTTCATTATGCGGATGGCAAAGGTGGCAGAGAAAGTGCTTACGAAAGCCTTACGGCTGGTGAGTATTTGAAAGCAAAGGAAGGTTGGGAAAACTTTAAAGGAAAATCCGGCAACGGCACAGATAGATATGGCTTTGCGGCTCAGTCATGTGGTTATGGCGATAGGAAAGGCGATCATAGCATTGGTTACTTCGGTTATTGGTTCTCTTCTACCGGAGCAAATGGCAACTTTAGCGAGTACTATTATATGTATTACATAGGCGGAGGCGTAAGTTGGGGTAACCGTGGTGATCCTGAGGCATATAGCAGTGTGCGTTGCGTGAAGAATTGAGCCAATAGTCACTTTTATAAGAATATAAATTATTTCTAATTTACCACTATGACTAATGGCAGATTTGGCATTCACGGCGGGCAATATATTCCGGAAACCTTGATGAACGAGATTCAGCATCTTGAAAAAGCTTATTTGCATTACAAAGAAGTTAAGGATTTTAAATCGGAACTTGCAGATCTTTTGAATAACTATGCAGGACGACCCTCTTTGCTCTATTATGCGGAGAAAATGAGCAGGGATTTGGGTGGGGCAAAAGTTTATTTGAAAAGGGAAGACTTAAACCACACAGGTTCGCATAAAATAAACAATGTGCTGGGTCAGGTTCTTTTGGCAAAGAAGATGGGCAAAACCCGCGTTATTGCAGAGACAGGTGCTGGTCAGCACGGCGTTGCCTGTGCAACGGCGGCGGCTTTGCTCGGTATGGAATGTGAAATTTTTATGGGCAAGGAAGATACCGAGCGGCAAAAATTAAATGTTTATAGAATGGAATTATTGGGCGCAAAGGTAAACGCTGTTGTAAGCGGAACACAAACATTGAAAGATGCAGTTAGCGAAACAATGCGGGAATGGGTTTCCAGAGTTGCAGACACTCATTATGTGCTTGGCTCGGTTATGGGACCTCATCCATTTCCGATGATTGTGAGGGATTTTCAAAGCGTTATAAGCAGCGAAGCTAGGGCGCAAATTTTGGAAAAAGAGGGCAAGCTGCCAGTTGCGGTTATTGCCTGCGTTGGCGGTGGCTCAAATGCAATTGGGAGTTTTTATCATTTTATAGAAGACGAATCCGTGAAGCTGATAGGTTGCGAAGCGGCGGGGCTTGGCATTGAAACAGACAAACACGCAGCCACAATAGCAAAGGGGACAATTGGAATTTTCCACGGAATGAAATCTTATTTTTGCCAAAATTCAGAAGGGCAAATTGCCCCAGTGTATTCAATTTCTGCCGGCTTGGATTACCCAGGCATTGGTCCCGAACACGCGCATTTGCACGATATAGGCAGGGCAGAGTATGTTCCTGTTACAGACGAAGAAGCGGTTTTGGCTTTTGAGTATTTGGCTCGCGCAGAAGGAATTATCGCTGCCATAGAGAGTTCGCACGCTGTTGCTTATGCGAGAAAAATTGTGCCGAATTTGCCAAAAACAGAAAGTGTTATTATTTGCCTTTCCGGTCGCGGCGATAAAGATGTAACTTCAATAGCAAAGTATAGAGGAGTTAATTTGCATGAGTAAAATTCAAAACGCTTTTAAAAAAGGCAAAGCCTTTATAGCTTTTTTAACAGCAGGCGACCCTGATTTGCAAACAACAGAGGAACTTGTTTTTGAAATGGGAAAAGCCGGAGCAGACATAGTAGAACTAGGTATTCCCTTTTCCGACCCAATAGCAGAAGGACCGGTAATTCAAGGGGCAGATTTGCGAGCACTTGCGAGCGGAACAACCTCAGACAAAATTTTTGCAATGGTAGAACGCATAAGGGAAAAATCTCAGGTTCCCCTTGTTTTTTTAACGTATATGAATCCCGTTCTAAAATATGGCTACGATGCTTTTTTTGCAAAATGCAAAGAAGTTGGTATAGACGGAATAATTATCCCAGATTTGCCTTATGAAGAAAGAGAAGAAGTTCACGAATTTTCCTCAAAACACGACATAGACTTGATACCTTTGGTTGCGCCCACTTCTGAAGACCGAATTAAAAAAATAGCCGCTTCCGCAGAGGGTTATTTATACATTGTATCTTCGCTTGGAGTGACGGGCATTCGCAGCGAAATAAAAACAGATTTGGATTCCATTATAAATGTCGCAAAAGAAACGTCAAAGGTTCCCTTAGCGGTTGGTTTTGGAATAAATACCCCCGAACAGGCGGCAAAAATTTCCAAAATAGCAGACGGAGTTATTGTCGGCAGCGCAATAGTGAAAATCATAGCGCAAAACGGGAAAGATTCCGCAAAACCCGTTAGCGAATATGTTAAAAAAATGAAAGAAGCGATGACTTAACACAATGCAAAACGCAAAACGCAGACAATGGCGCGAAAAAAGAGGCAATGCGATGCAGCAGATGCACAGCGGCATTTTGGACGACAAGCCTTTGAAAGAGAGGTGGAGCAGAGAGGGGAAAACTGAGGCAAAGAGAAAAAAATTAAAACCTCTTGAAGAGAATTTTTTAGCGGAACAAAAGGAATATGGGCTTGTGCTTTCTGTGCATAGGCGCTCTTGCCAAGTTCGTTTGCAGAGCGGAAAAGAGATAAAAGCATTTTATTTGGCAAAATCCGTGGAAGAAGCGAGAGAATTTCCAGCCGTTGGTGATATTGCGCTTATTGGCGAAAATTTTATCATTGGGCTAAAGCCTCGCAAAAGCGTTTTAACCCGCCCAGGTCCTCGCACAAGGGAGAGTCAGGAGCTTGTTCAGGCGGCAAACATAGACCAAATTGCCATAGTGATGAGCCTTGAAAACCCGCCTTTCAATTTTGGCTTTGCAGACCGTTTTTTGCTCACCGCAAATTTCAACAACTTGCCCTTTATTTTAATTCTCAATAAATGCGATTTAATGGAAAATATCCCAAGCGAAATTAGGGAATTTATTGAGCTAACGGATAATACCATTTTAACAAGTGCGGAAAGCGGCAGCGGCATAGAGGAATTGAAGGAAAAACTGCATGGCAAAATTTCTGTTTTTAGCGGGCAAAGCGGGGTTGGAAAATCCTCTTTGATAAATAAACTTGTGCCAAACGCTTTGCTAAATACCAGCGAGGTCAGAAAAAAAGACGGCAAAGGCAGGCACACAACCGTTGCATCTTCTTATTTGGATTTGCCCGGTAGCGGCGCAGTGATAGACACGCCGGGCATTCGCGCCCTTGGACTGATGAACCTAAGCACAGACGAACTAGCCCGCTGCTTCCCGGGATTTTTTGAAAGCGATGTATTTGACTGCAAATTCAAAGACTGCAAACACCAAAGCGAACCGGACTGCGCAGTTTTGAAAAGAATGGCGGAGGGGCAGATTTCCGAAGCGAGATATAAGAGTTATTTGAGGATTTTGGGTTCGCTTTTGTGAAATTGGTTATTTAATTTGGGAATATTTGGGCAAAATTTGGGAGTTATATAGTTATGTACCCACATCCGAAATGAAGATGTTTTTTATATTCCAGTATATATGAGCAGAACCATTCTTATAATTGTTATTTTAGCTTCTTTAATTTACGCAGATATGCCATATTTAAAAAATGAGGAAATAAAAATTACGACTATTACTGAAGCTGTGGACAAAGATTCACAAGATAAACTTGCATATAAGAATTTTACTGTGTTGGAGAGATTGGCGACTGTATGTCTTAATATTCCAGGCACAGGAATAGGTTCTTTATTAATTATGGATGACTTGACGGGTGCAACTATTCAATGGGGGCTGTTCGGTAGTGGAGCTGTACTAATGACATTGGGGGTCGTGACTCGATGGAATATACTCTTGGTCGCAGGATCTGTGTCCTTATCTTTTAATTTTTACTATAGTATATATCGCTCCTTAACTTACGATAAACCGCACAGTTTAGCATATAACAAACATGAAGGCTTTAGCTTTGCGGTTATACCTAACAAGTATGGTAACTTGCTGCCTGCCGTAACTTTTAACAAAGAATTTTAAACGCTTTGTGGGTACATATCGCTATAATTCCCAAAAATTTCTACATTTAGGGAATGTTAGAGATGCGTTCCACCTTATCTAAGAGGCTAGAAAAATTGAAAGAAATTGCAATGATAGAATCTATTGGTTCTTCCTGTAGATTAGCAGGCAATAAACTCTCAAATAAAGAAGTAGAACAACTTATGTTTCGCATACAAAAACCAGAGGTAAAAAAATGCCAGCAATGCAATGGACTGAACAGCTAAGTGTGAAAATAGAATCAATAGATAACGAGCATAAAAAGCTCATTGAACTTATCAACAAATTGTTTGATGCCATGTCTCGAGGAGAAGGGCATAATGCGTTGGATGCCATACTCAATGAACTTACAGATTATACAGAGTTTCATTTCAATCACGAAGAGGAAGCTCTGAAAAAATATAACTATCCTGGGTTTGCTACACATAAAAAAGAGCACGAGGGCTTTGTAAACAAAATAGAGGATACTAAAAAGAAATATGAAGAAGGAGCCATAACGTTGACTATACCCTTAATTGAATTTTTAACCACTTGGATAAAAGAACATATCTTGAAATCGGATATGGGCTATTCACCATTTTTAGTCAAAGCAGGCATGAAATAACGTTTCAAAACCTCCAAAACCTTTTTATCTGCAAGGATAATTTTATTCAAAGCACTTTTGCTCAGACCCCACATTATCGCGGCCTCACCCAAATCTCCACCAGCGACTTTTGCTCTATCTAAAACATCTGCAATAAATTCGGGATAAAGTTTGTTGTCAGGGGAAATTTTCCCAGCCGTTCCGGGAAAAGCAAATGGAATTTGCAAAGCTGGCTCTTCCCTCATTTGCAAAGCGATTTTCATACGCAATTTTTTCAAGGCAAAAAGTTTATTTATATGCGCACTCCTATCATCGCAGGAATAAGTTTCAATGCCAAAATTTATCAATTTGAGCTTAACCCCCGAATTAGTCTTGTTCCTATGCTGCCCACCTGGGCCAGAACCTCTATATGCCTGCGTTTCGCAAAGCCTCAAAAGCTCTGCATCGGAGAGGCGGAGCAAGTGGGTGCGAGTGATGGGTTCGGCTGGCATAGTTTTAATTGCCAATGTATAAAAATTATTTTCTACATTCTCCATAATGCCCACTCACACGCCACTGCCTCCGGGTTTCAAATTGCCGCCTCTTGCTGGCAGCACGGAGGAGTTTTTTGTAAATATGGGGCCTCAGCACCCAAGCACGCACGGCGCGCTTAGGCTTGTTTTGCGTTTGGATGGCGAAACAATAGTGGAAATTGTGCCGCATTTTGGCTATATACACAGGGGTTTGGAAAAACAGGCAGAAAGCGAAACTTACATTCAATACATTCACCTAACAGACCGCCAAGATTATTTAACCTCGCACCAAAACAACCACTGCGTTTGCCTAGCAATAGAAAAAGCTATGGGTATTGGCGTTCCAGAACGCGGCGAATATATAAGGGTTATGCTCTGCGAACTCAACCGCATAGCCTCGCATTTGGTTTTTTACGCCTGCTTTGGCGGCGATTTGGGCGGGCAAACCGCACTGCTTTACGGCTTCAAAGAACGCGAGATGATCCACGATATTTTTGAAGAGGTGTGCGGTCAGCGTTTGACTATGAATTATTTTAGACCCGGCGGCTCTTCTAAAGATGTTCCAGATACCTTCATTCCAAGGGTTAAGGCTTTTTTGAAACACATGAAGCCCACAATGAAAGATTACGAAACTCTGCTTTCCAAAAATGTGATAGTGCTGTTTCGCTCGCAGGGAATAGGGGTTCTCTCAAAAGAAAGAGCCATTGCACTCGGCTGTTCAGGTCCGGTTTTAAGGGCAAGCGGAGTGAATTACGATGTTCGCAAAAATGACCCTTATTCAATTTACAGTTCCTTTAATTTCAACATCCCTGTTGCAACCGAGGGCGATTGCTATGCTCGCTATGTTGTGCGTATGCAAGAGATTTACGAGTCCATGAAAATTTTGGAGCAGTGCATAGAGAAATTCCCAAGCGGTCCCTACCGTTCCAAACCCTCTCTAAGTTATAAACTTCCGGCAGGCAGCTATTATGCCCAAACAGAAACGGCAAAAGGAATTTACGGCACATACATAATCGCAGAAAAAGGCGACAAACCTCACCGCATCCACACTCGGAGTCCGAGCTTTGCAAATTTGATGTCTTTAAACGAAATGAGCAAGGGGCATAAAGTTTCCGATTTGGTTACAATAATGGCAACGCTTGATCCGGTTATACCTGAGATTGATAGGTGAGATATAAATTATTCTCTAATGGAATGTCTTCACATTCAACAAAAGTATCATCTTTTATTGAGCCGTTCAACTCTCGTAATTCTTCTAGGTAACTTTTTTTATTCTCATTTACCACGGAAGATATAAATGTAACTATTACCTCGTACTGTTCTTTTACAAGTATAGGTTCTTCAACAACAATAGATTTTCCATCGTAAAAACCTTTAACGGCAAACATATCATTCTCCTCTATGAAAGGCAACTTATATAATATAGAAAAATATTTCACCCAACCCCCACCTCTCCACCCATAAGCAACGGCAGCAAAAAATCTCGCTGTTGGGCAAGGCAAATATTTTCCTGCCGATTTTTGATAATTGCCGAAAAAAGCGGCGAAACGGCTTTATCTACTTGCATAATTATTTTTGGCGGGGGAATATGAATTTCGCTTTGCTTCAAATGGTCTGTTGTTATATGCCCCATAGTTGTTCTTCTATTGTTGGCAATTGCCCTAAAACGATTTAAATAATGCAAAAGTTGAAAATAAACAAATGATTTTGGATATTTATCGGAAGTAACCTTAAATATATGCTGATTAAGACCACCAATGCCACCTGCCCAAATCATAACCTCCAAAGAGGCAGACCAAGAAAATAAAATATCGCCGTCATTTACAATTACGTTTTTGGGAATATCTGTATCAACTAATTCTGTATCTTTTGTAAAACCATCTCTCATTTCTTTGATTTTAATTACTCTATAAAATTCCTTTCCTTTTGATCTGAATTTCTGACAAGCTAACCCATTTGAAAATGTTGCAATATCAAATAAACTTTTCCTCTCCCACCTCTTATCCGCATTCTGCACAAACCAATAATCATAAATCGTCTTTGCCATATTTTCCAATTCCTTGTTTATCTTATTGTTGATTTCTATTTTGTCATCAAGGGAAGAGAGAACGCGGGCAATGGCGGTTTGGGTTGGCAAATTAGGTGGATTAACTTCTATTAGATATGCAATTTCTCTACTTAATCCTGGTACAGAGCTATGTGTATTTAATTTCTCTAATCCCAATAAAGGCAAATAGTAAAACCAAAATTTTAAATCATCTTTGGTGTTATCTTTAATTTGAACATAATAAGCTGTATCCGTTGGTGTAAAATGGTTTTTTGAAAAAGATACCTTTCCAACACTTCCTTTTCGTCCAATAACAATTCCAGGTCCATTAATTTTATAATTATCAATAAATCCAGTTATACCATTTGAACCATAAACGGGATATTCGCCTTCATTTTCTTCATTCACACGAACCGAAAACCCATATAAAAATTCTAATCTATCGCTTAATTTCACTTTTTCCCTTTCCTTCCAACCCATAAATTCCCCAAATTTCTCATAATATCACCCTCCAACTTCCTACTCTGCTTAAAATAATCACTCAATTTCTGCTTGCTCTCTGCAATTTTTTTCTCGAATTGCTTGGGAGTTAGCGAAGAACGGGCAATTTTTATGTCAAAGTATTGACCTGCTGCCAAGGAATAGTTTTTAGCCTTTATTTTATCATAAGAGAGAACTACTGCAAAGTCGCTCATTTCGGATTTACTCAATGAATGGTTAAAAGCTGAAATTATTTTTTCTTCGTCCTCTGAACTCAAACGTGTTTTCTGATTTTTGCCGTCCTTTTCTTTTTCGCCAAGTTTTGAAGCATCAACTAAAACTACATCGCCATCGTTGCCTTTGTCTATGAAAATTACACTGACATTTGTACCAGTTGTGGCAAATATATTGCTCGGCATAGAAACCACGCCTTTCAGCCATTTTTCATCCACCAATTTTTCACGAATTTTTCTCTCTATACCGCTTTGGGCAGTTACAAAACCAGTTGGCACAACCACCGCTGCCTTGCCTTTTGCGGAAAGGGAGAAAATAATATGCTGCAAGAACAAAAGATATATCGCCATTTTATCCTTTTCTTTATCTGGAATATTGGGAACACCAGCAAAAAATCTTTCCGGAGATTCCACATCATTTCGCCACTCGCTGAAATCCAACTTAAAAGGCGGATTGCTAACTATGAAATCCATTTTTTGCGTGTGGCGATTTTGCAAAATAGTATTTCCCTGCACTATATTGTTTATTGAATGGCTCAAATCGTTTAGAATCAAATTCAAGCGAAGCAAATTTGAGGATTTTTGCGAAATATCTTGGCTGTAAATTGTACATCTATCCGTTCCTATTTTATCAGCTATATTCATCAGCAAAGTTCCAGAACCAGCAGCAGGGTCATAAATTTTAACACTTCTGAGTTTGCTGTTGCCAACAAGAATTTCTGCCATAATCTTTGCAACGGAATGTGGAGTATAATATTCAGCATATTTTCCACCCCCATCTTTGTTGTAGTCCTTAATCATATATTCAAAAATGGTAGAGAAAAAATCAAAACCTTCGGAAAATATTTTGTCAAAGTCAAATTTAAAATCCGTCAATTTATTAATAATTGCCTTCGCCACTCCATTGTGCTTTGAGCGGTCGGTTACTGAGTTTTGAATTAAACTCTCTTCAAAAAGACGAATATCCGTATTGCTGTCTGTATGAACAGAAAATACATCCTTGCCTCGCCTCCTAATCCGTTGTGGGTACAAATCGCCTTTATATCATCCACAAGTTTTCGAACACTATTATTATAGTCTCTCATATTTTCCCCTATATTCCGCAAAATATTCATCTTTTGTTAATCTTGATAAATTTCTTACAGAAGAAGCATCCGCATTGTATTTAGAATTTTCAAAACTATTCAACATATCACCTTCTACCAAATTCAAAAAATATCCTTCGTTGCCTAATATATTTTCGTTAAGAAGAATTTTCGCATCAATGCTGATTTTAGCCGCGTTCATAATCTCGTAAAGGGAAATATTTTTACTTATTTCTCCACTCTTTTCTATATGTTTAAATACGCGGGCATATTTTCTGTCGCCATTAAATTTATCTTGCAAAATAGAATTTTTGCTATTTTTAGCATTCTCTCAAAATCCAGCCTTTTTAAAATTTTATCATAGCCTAGCAATCTTGCAACCTGATCCATCATTTTTCTATATTCCATATTTATGGAATATAAATTCATTGATTTGTTTGCTGGCATAGGAGGTTTTCATCAAGCAGCCTGTTCAACGGGCGGTAAATGCGTTTTTGCCAGTGAAATTGACCCAGAAGCAAAACGAGCTTATGAGACAAATTACAATATAATTCCGCACGGAGACATAACGCAAATAGATAAATCAGAAATACCCGACCATGACATTTTGTTTGCGGGTTTTCCCTGCCAGCCGTTCAGTATAATCGGGAAGAAATTAGGCTTTGATGATATTCGTGGAACGCTGTTTTTTGAAATAGCCAGAATACTTAAAGAGAAAAAACCTAAAATGTTTATTTTGGAAAATGTGAAACAATTGAAAACCCACAATAACGGGAAAACATTGTACACCATTTTAAAAACATTGGAAGGCTTGGGCTACAAAGTTTACTCTGACGTTCTGAATGCATTAGATTTCGGTCTTCCCCAAAAAAGAGAACGCATTATTATTGTAGGATTTTTGGACAGGTCTATAGATTTCTCTTTTCCTAAAGATAAGATTAAAGGAAAACTAGAAGATGTACTGGAAAAAGAAGAGGTCATTGACGCTAAACATTTTGCAACTGAAAAAATTATAAAAAAAAGAAAATCTAAACATAAAAGTAATTATTGCCCAAGTATATGGCACGAAAATAAATGCGGCAATATATCAAGTTATCCTTATTCATGCGCTTTACGTGCGGGCGCATCGTATAATTATTTGCTTGTAAATGGAACTAGAAGACTAACGCCACGTGAAATGCTTCGCTTGCAAGGTTTTCCTGATACTTTTAAAATTGTTTGCAATGACAGCCAAACGAGAAAGCAAGCTGGAAATGCCGTGCCTGTAAATGTCATAAAAGCTGTATTAAAGGAGGTGCTTCTTGCAGAGACCAAAACTAAGAGATAATAAAGGAAAGAAGCAATACGAATTATATCCTTTGGGGCAAATTCCAAATGAAGTTATATATTCTATTGGCAAGTGGATGGCATATTATTTTACCGTTGGAAAATCTGATATAGACGGCGAAGATTGGGGCGATATTTTTGCAAAGGCAATCAATGGCGAACATATGAATAGTCCTGTGGGGCTGGCTGATGTTATCTATGAAGGTCTGGCTTGGTCTGTAAAGTCTGTTAAACTGGAAAATCCTTTGACGGCAAAACACATTAGGGTAATATCGGGACGTTGTTCGCCGGATTATTCTTATGGAATTTCAAATCCGCATGAAGACATTCAGAAAACAGGTGCGGCTGTACTTGGAATATGGAACGAGCGAATAAATATAGCAAAAGAAAAATATGAACCTTTGCGCACGAGCATACTTGTGCGCAATTTCAACAGATTTGAATTCTTACTGTTTGAAAATGAGACGGAACGATTTGTAGTCAAGAATTACATTTGGAAAGAAAATAAAAATGGAAATTTAGAGGGTTTTGACATTCTTCACAATAAGCACGCTTTTACGTGGCAACCGCACGGTTCTCAATTTACAATACTATACGATATTCCTGTATCTGCGAAAAAATTCAAAATCAAACGTCCTCCTGTCTTAGATTTTGAAAAGACAATGAAAAGCATAGGATTTGAACAGAATTGGGTTACAATATTGTAAAGTTCATTCTATCCCTTTCAGCTTTTATCCCTTCTGGGTTGTTAGGTTTTTTCACCTCTATAAAAGAAAGCGGCAGCCCATTTATAAAAACCGTAATATCCGGTCTAAATTCATCCTCACCGTTTTTGCAAGTCAGTTCTGTGCATATATGGAAAGAGTTTTTATTGAAATTTTCCCAGTCTATTATTTTATGCACCGGATTTTCCTCGCCTATCAAGCGTTTGTAAAACGATTTTCCCAAATCGTCTTGCCCCAGTTCCAAAACTATGTTGCGGAACTCTTTTTCAAAATCATTTTCCGTTGCCTTTTCGTTTATCTCTAAAAATTTTTTCCGAAAAATGTGTTTCATTATATTGGTTTTACCGTCTAAGGAAGATTTAATTTCCTCGCTTTTCAGGGATAAATATTCATAACCCAGCCTAGTAAGGTGTATCAGAGCTGGGATTTTCACCCTTGAATTTTCGTTAAATACCATAGATTGGGTTAATATAGAATTTTCTACATTCCATCATATAAGGAGTTAATGTCTGAATCATATTTTTTTGTTGGTGTTGCTGGCGTTGGAATGAGCGCGCTTGCTCAGTTTTTGGCTGGAAAGGGCGTAGAGGTTTCCGGCTCGGATAGGCGTTTTGAGCATAGCGAAGGCGAAGAGGTGAAAAATCAGTTGCAGCAAGCTGGCGTTAAATGCTTTTTGCAAGATGGCAGCGGAGTAAATAAAAATTTGAGTGCGGTTGTTGTTAGCACCGCAATAGAAAGCGGAAATCCAGACACAGAAGCGGCAAAAAAATTGGAGATTCCAATCATTCACCGCAGCGAGCTACTCGCAAAAATCACAAGCGAACATCCAACAATAGCGGTTAGCGGCACAAGTGGGAAAAGCACGGTTACGGGTTTGATTTGGCATATATTGAACGAGTGCAAAAAAGACCCAAGCCTTTTGAGCGGAGCAGGACTGAGCGTTTTGGAGGAGCAGGGCAAAATAGGCAATGCCGTTGCAGGCAAGGGCTTGCTTGTTGCAGAAGCAGATGAAAGCGATGGAACCTTGGTTAGATATAGCCCAAAAATCGGCTTGATTTTAAATATAGACAAAGACCACAAGGAACTATCAGAATTGGAAAATCTCTTTGCAGAGTTTGCCGCAAATGTTCGGGGTGCTGGTGGTACTTTGATTGTAAATGGCTCACATCCACTTGCCTTAAAACTAGCAGACGAAAAAACGATATTATTTGGAATTGAAGATTACAAGCCAAACGGCATTTCCTCTGAATTCAAAATTTCTTGCAATGGCGAAAGTGCGGATTTTCATTTACCCTTGCCCGGCAAGTACAATGCAGAAAATGCCGCTGCCGCTACCGCAGCTTGCAGAGTTGTGGGGATCTCTTTAAAAGAATGTGCAGAGGCTCTTAAAACTTGGAAAGGCATTTACCGCCGCTGCCAAATTTACAACTGCAAAAACGGAATTACCTTAGTTGACGACTACGCCCACAATCCTGCGAAAATAGCGGCAAGTATTCACTCCTGCCAAGATTTTGCAAAAGGGAAAGTGTTAGCTTGGTTTCAGCCGCATGGTTTTGGTCCAACAAAATTTTTAAAAGACGATTTGATAAAAGAAATTTCCGAGGTTCTGCGC
>CAZIMU010000016.1:0-18987 GCA_964540355.1 uncultured Fibrobacteraceae bacterium
ATTTTTCCACACTTTCGGCAGAGGAAATGGGCATTGCCAGCGCGTTTTTGGGCGGCATTATTTTGTTTGCCATAATAATGTTCTTTTTAACTTTGGCGGCAATAAAAAAAGTTATGCCATTTGATGCTTTTGTTGAGGGAGCAAAAGAAGGATTTTCCACCGCCGTTATGGTTATACCATATTTAATAGCGATTTTGGCAGCGGTCGCGGCGTTCAGGGCGAGCGGTGCAATGGAATTTATTATGAGCGGAATAGTAGCGGGTTTTAATTTTTGCGGAATTCCCGCAGATATTGTGCCAAGCCTCCCGACTGCGATTATGAAGCCTCTTTCGGGCAGCGGCGCACGAGGCATGATGGTGGATGCTATGCAGCAATATGGGGCAGATAGTTTTGCGGGGCGTTTGAGCTGTATGTTCCAAGGCACAACAGACACAACCTTTTATATTATAGCGGTGTATTTTGGCTCGGTTGCAATTCGCAAAACCAGACACGCGGTTTTTTGCGGGCTTGCGGCAGATGTAGCCGGTGTTATTGCGGCAATAACCATTGCATACATATTTTTCCCTCCTTGAATAAATGGATATCTCCTTACATCTCAAAAATTACCTGCGTTATTTGTCTTTGGAAAAAAATTTATCAAAGCAAACCATAAGCAGTTACAAAGCCGACTTAACCCCCTTGTGCGAGCAAACCGAACTTTCCATAGAGAGCATAGATTTATTTTTAGACGAAAGAGCCAAAGCCTTTGACTACAAACCATCTTCGCTGGCACGGCATTTTTCCTCTCTGCGCGGATTTTTGAATTATTTGGAAGAGAGGAATTTGCTTGGGTTTTCACCTGAGAATTTGTATTCCGCTCCGCATTTGGAAAAATATTTGCCGCAATGCCTGAGCATAGATGAGGTCGCGGCTATTTTTGAAAACATAAATTCAAACGATAAATTTGGAATGAGAGATATTGTCCTGCTGGAGCTTTTATATAGTGCGGGGCTTAGAATTAGCGAGGCTGTTTCTTTGAAGTTGGAGCATATTCAGTTGGACAATGGCTGGCTAACTCCAGTTGGCAAAGGCAATAAACAGCGATTGGTTCCGCTATCCGGCAAGGCAAAGGCTAATTTGGAGGCTTGGCTCAAAATTTGGCGGCAGCAATTAAAGCCCAAAACAGATACCGTGATTCTCAATTTCCACGGAAAAAAACTCACCAGAGTTGGGGCTTGGAAAATAATTCAGATGCGTACCGCATTTCTCGGCAAAGAGTCAATTAGCCCGCACTCATTGAGACATTCTTTTGCAACCCATTGCCTAGCAGGTGGAATGGATTTGAGAATTTTGCAGGAACTTCTCGGTCACGCAAATTTATCCACCACGCAAATTTACACGCATTTGGATAATTCTTATTTGAAAAGCGAACATCGTCACTACCACCCTAGGGAGAAGAAGGGGGATAACTGACAAACCCCCCAACTTGCAGCAAAGAACTGTTTTTAGGTTTTGTCCAAATTTCATCGTAGTGAAATTTTGTGCCGAAAGTGAATTTTTCTATTCTCAATAGATTCAACTTTAAACGAACATTCCAACCGAATTCGGATTCATTTGTGGAAAGCATATAATTTTCTGCATTTTGGCTTGCCTTTTTGCCTCTGAGAGTAGCTAGGCTTATTCCCATGCCAACAGAAGCATATTTGAATAATTGCTCCGAACTTTCAATTCCTGTTCTGCCTATAAACTGATACAGACCGTGAAAATCTTTGTTCTCTTTCAATTTTAGATAACTGAACGCGGCTTGCAAATACAAGCTGGTATAATCTGAGAGTCCATATCCGAATTCCGCTCCTGCATAAGGAGCAGTTTTTATTTGCTTGTTGAGTTCGCCAGGAAAATAATTAACACCAGCGTCTAAGGAAATAGCGTAAATTGTCTGAACTAGAATGACTAGAATAAACAGAACTTTCCGAACTTTCAACTTTAGGTTCTCCGTAGTTTTGCTATAAAGAATTTGTCTATGTGCGGTGAGTCGGTGAGTATGGATTCTTCTTGGGTGAAATGTTGGTTATTTTTTATGAATTTGTCTATCACCTCTGTGCTTTCTTCTTTCTCTTGGCTGCAAACGGAATAGATTAGAACTCCGTTCTCTTTAACCGAAGCAGAGGCATATTGCAAAATTGCTAGTTGTTTTTTTGAGAGTTCTGAAATTTTTTCTTTTGAAAAAGTTTGGAGTGCTTCTGGTCGCCTTGAAGCTACGCCCATGTTTGAGCAAGGTGCATCCACAATAACGCAGTCAAATTTTTGAGAAAAAGGCGGGTTTTCTACGTTAGCGAGGATTATGCGAACATTTTTTAAATTCAAACGCTTTTGCAAATCCAATATTTTTTCCGTTCTTTTTTCGCTACAATCAGAAGCGATAAAAAAAGCATTTGGATTTTCTTCTGCAAGCATAGCGGTTTTCCCACCTGGGGCTGCGCAGGCATCCCACACCTTGTGCCCATCTTTTATTTCACACAGACTTGCCATAAAAAAAGAAGCTGGATTTTGAAATGAGTAAAAGCCTTTTTTGAATAGAGGATTTTTTAAGATTTCTCTTGTGTTTGGAATTAAGATAAATTTGTCAAATAGAATTTCTGGGTCTTTTAATTCCAGTTTTGCTATGAGTTCTTCTGCATTTGTTTTTTGCGTATTTACCCTTATCCACTGGTCTGGGGCTTTTGCATTTTCGCTTTCAATATTCACATAATTTTTTCTAACGGCATTTCTCAAAACCGCATTTACAAATTTCACATTATGCTCATTTAAACCCAGATGCTTTGCCAAATTTGCCGCAGAGTTTACAACGGCATAAGAGGGTATGCGGGTGTGCAATAGTTGGTAAAGGGAAATTTCCAGTATTGTTCTGCAAGGTTCTTTTGGGAGTTCTCGCATCAGCGTTTTTAATTTTTCGTCTAATTCGGTTAGCACGCGGCAAGTTCCGAGGGCAATTTCGTAAGCTAATGCTCTGTTGTTTTGGGACAAGTTTTCACAGGTCTGTTGCAGGTTGTTTTGCACAAAATCGCCGCCCTTTTTCCAGTTTAAAAGAGCGTTCAAAGCTGCTATGCGAGGTGAAAGTCCTTGTGAATTCATTTATAGCCTAGGGGCAATATAGAAAAAAGCGAGCTGAAAATTTTTTATCTTTACCTTGTGAATCTTTCTTCCGTTCGTGACCTTGGCACCAAAAGAATACCTGCATTAGAAGCAAATGGTATAATCACGGATTGGGATTTGATTTTGTATTTGCCTAGAAAATATGAAGACTTGCGCAAAGCAACAAAAATCAGGGATATAAAAGACAAAGATACTATTGTTGCCCTTGTTGGGCATATAGTTCGAACCAGAATAATCCCACCCAAAAAATGGGAAAAAAAAGCTGAAGGTATGCTAATAGCGTTAATTAGAGATGAAAGCGCAAGCATTGAGGTACCTTTTTTTAATAAAGTGTCTTATTGGCATAACACATTGAAAGTTGGAACTCGTTGGATTGTTATTGGCAAAAAAAGAGAAAGTAGTTATGGTTTGCAAATAACCAGAATAGACATAAAACCAATAAAAGAAAATGAGGAATATGTCGGAAGCATAGAACCAATTTACACAATAACAGAAGCAATGGATAAAAGCGGAGTTACGAATAATCTTTTAAATAAAATATATAAGGAACTTTTTGAGGATTTATCGAAGTTATCGCTGAGGTTGTCTCCAAATGAAAATATTTGCCCACAGGATTTATTATCATATTTGAAATTGAATCCTATGCTTTATAATTTAAAAAAATTGCACCTTCCTCAAACAATGGAAGACGTTTATGTAGCAAAGCAAGAATTGAAAATTTTGAATATTTTGCCATTTTGTTTGCGAAAGGTGAGGCGGCGCAGATTGCTAATAAATACGGGAATTCCAAGGAAACTGGATTTGCAAAAAATGAACTCAGCAAAAAAAAATTTACCCTTTGTCTTGACAAGTGGGCAAGATCATGTTTTGGAACAGCTAATAAATGGTTTGGAAAGCAACTGGCAATATCATGCGCTTTTGCAGGGTGATGTGGGTAGCGGAAAAACTGTAGTCGCTTTGCTTGCAATGATTGCAGTTTGCGGAGCAGGTGGGCAAGCGGCTTGTATGGTGCCAACGGATATTTTGGCAAAACAGCATTTTTCCAGTATGGAGAAAACTTTTGAAAGCTCTGGTTTGCGGCTCGCTTTGCTCACAGGCTCTATATCCGCTACAGAAAGGCAGAAAACATTAGTTGGTTTAATAAGTGGAGAAATTAATGCAGTTGTTGGAACACACGCTTTATTTTCAAAAGATGTTGAGTTCTGCAATTTGAGTTTTGTAATTATAGATGAACAGCATCGCTTTGGGGTAAATCAAAGAGAGGCCCTTCTTGCGAAGGGCAATAAGCCGGAGTTGCTGGTGATGAGTGCAACACCTATTCCACGCAGCTTGGCAATGACTTTTTACGGAGATTTGGAAATATTGCTTTTGCGCGAAAAACCTCCGGGCAGACTGCCAGTGAAAACTGAATTGAAAGGTCGGAGCAGCCGTGAAAAAATGAAGGATTATCTTTACCAAAAATCTTTTGTCGATAATCGTTGCTATTGGGTTGTGAGCAGGGTTCAAGAAGACGAGTTGGGAGAAGCGGCCTCTGTTGATGATATTTACAAAGAATTGAAAAGTTTTAAAGAGGATTGGAGAATAGCTGTTGTACACGGGCAAATGCCAGAAGCGGAGCGAGACGCAAACTTAAACGCTTTTGCCGCCGGCGAAATTTCCCTGCTCGTTTGCACAACTGTGGTGGAAGTGGGCGTTAATGTTCCGCAAGCTAATTTAATTGTCATAGACAAACCGGAGAGTTTTGGCATGGCGCAGCTTCATCAGTTACGGGGCAGGGTAGGGCGCGGAACTGAACGTGCTTTTTGCATTTTGCTGTGTGAAAAAGATAATGAGGCTTATGATAGGTTAGAGAAATTTTCACAAACAAATGACGGCTTTGAAATAGCAGAACTAGATTTAGAAAACAGAACAGCAGGGAATTTAGAGGGTTCCCAGCAAAGCAAACCTTGGGGCGAATTTGACTGGGTACATGATTTGCCGCTAATAGAAAAAATCATAAGCATATCAAACGATATTTTAGACAACAAAGCAAATTTTTCACCTGAGGTGCAGCAGAAAATTCAGAATTGGTATAATGATAAGGTGTTTGAGAAAATTGAGGATGGGGTGCATTAGCTGAAATAAACTATTCCAAATCATCTTTCTTAGTTCGTGGGCAATCTTTGTTTCCAGTGAAACAAGCTGTGCAAAACGGCAAAGCGCATTTTCCGCAGGCTTTTTTCAATCCTTCCAAACTTATATATCCTAAACTATCGGCACCGATTTTTTTGCATATTTCGTCTAAGCTCATTTTGTTGGCTATTAAATTTTCTTCGTTGTCTATATCGGTTCCGTAATGGCAGGTATAGCGAAATGGCGGGGAGGAAATTCGTATATGGATTTCACGTGCTCCCACATTTTTGAGGATTTTCACAATTTTTTCTATTGTTGTGCCACGCACAATGGAATCGTCAACAAGCACAACTCGCTTGCCGCGAACATTCACGGCTAAGGGATTTAGCTTTAATCTTACTGCACTATCTCGCTGGGTTTGAGTTGGGTAAATAAAACTCCTGCCTATATAACGGCTTTTCACAAAGCCTGCTGCCAAAGGTATCCCACTTTTCGCGCTATATCCGTTCGCTGCATCCAAGCCCGAATCTGGTACTCCGCACACAACATCGGCATCCACAGGATATTCCTCCGCTAGTATATAACCCATATTGTAGCGAGCCTCATACACGCTCAAAGAATCTATGATGGAATCTGGTCTTGCAAAATAAATATATTCAAAAATACATAGCCCGCCTGTTTTCTCTTTTTCTGCAATCTTTCCTTGATAGGCTATTTTTCCATTTTCAATAACAACAACTTCGCCTGGTTGCACATCTCTAACAAACTTGAAACCGCAAGTATCAAGGGCACAGCTCTCAGATGCAACAGCACATCCCATTTCATTTTCCCCAATGCAAAGGGGACGAAATCCATTGCGGTCGCGAACTGCAATGAGTTTGTGTTTGCCGCTTGCAATCACAAGTGAAAAAGCACCCTGCAATAAATCAGTAGCCTTTAATACACCGAGAATTGCGCTATGCGTTTTAGTTATGTAATATGCTATCAAGGCAGATACAACCTCGCTATCGCTGGTGGCATCAAAGCGAACGCCAAAACTTTTTAATTTTTTGCGAATTTCTTTTGCATTTGTTACATTGCCATTATGAGCGGTGGCAAGCCTTCCAGTGAGGTATTCTGTTACAAAAGGCCCAACGTTTTCTTTTATGTTACCGCCTGTTGTGGAGTAGCGGTTATGTCCAACAGCAACTTTTCCTTTGGGCAGGCTCTCAAGATTTTTGGCGTGGAAAACCTCGCTCACAAGCCCTATGTTTTTGTGGCAAAAAATTCTCCCATCTTCCACAACAGCAATCCCAGCTCCTTCTTGCCCACGATGCTGAAGCGAAAGCAAGCCATTATAGGTAACACCAACTGCCTCATCGGTCGTTAAATTAACGCCAAAAATGGCACACTCTTCGTTCAGTTTATCGTTAATTAGCACAAGGTGAATATAGTAAATTTGCTAACCATAATTTACCTTTATATTATTAATTTAAATCTTCACATTTAAGCCCTTTTAGTTCATTGTCGTAATAATAAATTGTATGCCCATCAGAATTACATTTTAATACGCTTCCGCTTGGACAACCGTCATAATAAAATTTACCGCCAAGTTCTTCTTCGCATAATTTTTTCGCTTCATTGATTGAAGCCTCGTCTTTTGCTATAATAGGTTCTGGTCCTTCTGTACAAATTTGAAAAAAATCTTTACCATTAATAGTTTTATCAAATTTAGTTGGAAATTTACAAACTAGACCTTTATTATTACTTTCTTCTTTGTCTTCAGAACACGAAATCATAATTGCCAGAAACGAAACTAATGCGATTTTTTTCATAAAATCTCCTATGGTTGTTTCTGGTAATATAAGAAAATTCATAATTATATTTATTCTAAATGTCTAATTTTGCAACCATTGCCGCAAAATCATTTCATATTTGGGGCGACCGCGAGGGTCGCCACTACAATTTTGGATACATTCTTTTTTGATGCCAAACTAATTTTATTTCGGCATACAATTTCCCATTTTTATCTTTCTTTGCCTGAAACAGAATAAAATACGATTTTACATTATATCTCTTATATGCAGGCTTCGGTTCGTAAATATGTCCTATGCTAGGATTATTCTCAATTTTTTCAATAGCCTTAAATATAGAACGCAACCAACTCTGTGCCCCTTGCAAAGTTTCTTCGCTTAGAAATCACAACTCAAACCCAAATTTACGTTCAATGGAAGTTTTTAATTCGCCAAGTGTAACAACATCGCCAATGGCAAAATCAAATTCGCTAAGAGCGAGTTCTTTTTCAATCTCTTTTTCTTCAATTTCTTTTTCTAATCTTTCCACTTCTGCATACGCTTCTTTGGCTTTTGCTTTAATTTTTGGTTTTTCTAAAACAGCAATAGGCATAAATTTACCTTTTTTGAGTTACACAAGTATAATATAGAAAATTCAAAGGCTACCAGTAACGGGTTGTTGCGGTTGTCAATTATCTATATTTCCTAAATGCTCCATTTGGAAATACATCATCAAACACCGCAGGCGAGGCATATCAAAACAATAGCAGATATGCTTCACCACGATGCTTTATTGTTGTATCCATCGGATTCAGGTTATGCCATTGCTTGCTCTGCTGTAAGCCAAAAAGCCATAAACAAGCTCTATGCTTTGAAAAAGCCCATGAAAAAAGCATTTATGGCATTGCTTTTGCCCGATATTTCAATGGCGGCAGATTATGCCAAGGTTAATAATTTTGTCTTTCAAATTTTAAAAAATTATACGCCTGGTCCTTATACATTTATTTTGCCAGCAGACCCGCAAATAGCCCGCAAATTAGATGTTAGCCGCCAAGAGATAGGAATTAGAATTTCGCCTGGTATTTTTATCAAAACACTTTTTGAGCATTTTGAACACCCATTGCTGAACACCGCTGCAAAAATAGAGGAAAACCAAGCATTCACAAACCCCAAAGAGTTAATGAATGTGTTCAAAAACAGGGTTGACGTTTTCGCAGATATGGGCGAGGTTCCTCTTTGCCCAACTAGCATAATAAGTTTGGTGGATAATGAAATCAAGGTGATTAGAGGGAGCTTGCCCGAAATATCATAGCGAGCAATTCCCAAGAAAAATTTGTGCCCAAAGATTCCTTTAATTTTTTTGCCTCTTCGCGGTTTAGCGGTTTTTTGGAAACGCCCGTTACGCCCATATTTCCAAGCGTTTTAAGTGCTGCAATAGGGCTTTCAAAATTTTGCGTATAAATGCACTCCGCAGATTCTTCAAGCTCAAAACCGGACTTTTTGAAAATAGTTTTTAATTTATCCAATGAATAAAATTTGGCTTTTGTCTCCAATTGCCTGCCCGTTGCTTCAATATATGCCTTGTACAATTCGCAGAGAGTTTTTTCTCCAAATGCGCCTATTGCTAAAATTCCACTTGGGTTCAACCATTTTTTTGCTCTTGTCAAAAAGGCGGTGAGATTGTTGAACCATTGAATTGTCGCACTGCAATAAATTGCATCGTATTTTTCGCTTGGTTCAAAATTTTCCGCATCGTTTTCAAAAAGTCGCCATTTTATATTTGGAAAATTTGCTTGCAATTTTTCTTTGCAAATTGAGAGCATTTCTTTGGAAATATCCAAGCAGTCCAAACTTTTTGGGAAAAGGCTTGCCAAGTCAAGGCTCAAATGTCCAGTTCCGCAACCGACATCTAGCAGGGTAGGCGGAGTATCTGGCAAGTAATCTAAGGAAAGCTCAAACAAGCCCTCCGCAAGTTCTTCTTGGGGCTTGGAAACCGAGTCGTATTTTGCGGCCTTCAATGAGAAGTTTTGCATAAGGCATTTAATGCGCTGCCAGCCTTGAACCATTCCCACTGGCTTTCATTGTAAGACTGATTCAAGGGGATTTTTTCATTTGTTCCATCGGTGTGGTGCAAAATAAGCGTGAATTGACAACCAGGTTTAAATTCGCAAAGCCCTGAAATTTCCAAGGTATCGTTTTCCAAAATTTTATTGTAGTCGTTTTTATCGGAAAAACAGAGCGCAAGCATTCCCTGTTTTTTCAAATTTGTTTCGTGAATGCGGGCAAAGCTTTTTGCTATAACCGCCACAACGCCCAAAAAACGCGGCTCCATAGCTGCGTGTTCGCGGCTTGAGCCTTCGCCGTAATTTTCGTCTCCTATAATTATGCTCGGAACTTTTGCCGCTTTGTATGCCTTTGCCGCATTTGGCACGGTCATCTCGGCATTGTTCGGTTGGAAACGTACTTTGTTTTTTTCTTCGTTAAAGGAGTTGACTGCGCCTATCAAAAGATTGCCGGAAATATTTTCCAAATGTCCACGGAATTTTAGCCATTCGCCAGCTTGTGAAATATGATCGGTGGTGCATTTTCCTTTTACCTTAATCAAAACTCTTGCGTTTGAAATATCTTGTTCATTCCACGGTGCAAAGGGTTCCAGCTTTTGAAGTCTATTGCTGCTGTTATCTATTGCAATTTTCACAGAACTATCACCATCGGAAATTTTCACAACTCCGTGGTTAAAAACAAAATTATTTTCAGGCAATTCCTCGCCCCAGGGCCAAGCCAATTTATGTTTTTCCGAAGCCTTATTTGTCAAGGTATCTGTTTCTGGGTTAAAAAGCAAAGAGCCGGAAAGCGATGCTATAACCGCCATTTCAGGGCTTGCCACAAATGCGTGGGTTTGTTCGTTGCCATCGGCTCTGCCGGTGAAATTGCGGTTGAAAGAATGAACGATGCTGTTTTTTTGACCCTTTTTTATGTCGCCTCTCGCCCACATTCCAATGCAAGGACCGCAAGCGTTGGCAAATACCGTTGCGCCAAAATCCGTGAATGTACGCAAAATACCATCTCTTTCCGCAGTTGCTCGCACCGCTTCGGAACCTGGGTTTATGTAAAGCGGAACTTTTGGTTTTATGCCTTTTGCCTGCGCATCTTTGATTATGGAAGCGGCTCTGGCAAGGTCTTCGTAGCTTGAATTTGTGCAACTGCCTATTAAAGCTGCGCTTATTTCAGGAGGGCTATTAAATTCTTCCAGTGATTTTTCCATTTCGCCAATGGGAAAAGAACGGTCTGGGCTAAATGGGCCATTGTAATGTGGTTTTAATGTGTTCAAATCAATTTCTATAACCTTGTCAAAATATTTTTCTGGTTCAACTTCAACCTCAGCATCGCAACGCAAATAAGAAATTATTTTTTTAGCGGCATTTGCAATTTCTGCCCTATCTGTTGCTCGCAAATATCTTTCCATAGAGGAATCAAAGCCAAAAACGCTGCAAGTAGCACCTATTTCTGCGCCCATGTTGCATATAGTTCCTTTTCCAGTTGCAGAAAGCGTTTTTGCTCCCTCGCCAAAATATTCTACTATGGAGTCTGTTCCGCCCGAAACTTTTAACATTCCTGCCAATTTCAAAATAACATCTTTTGGGCTTGCAAAACCATTCAAGGAACCGCGCAATTTAACGCCTATTATGCGTGGATATTTCAATTCCCAGGGCAAACTTACCATTGCATCCACAGCATCTGCGCCGCCAACTCCAACTGCGAGCATACCAAGACCGCCTGCATTAACGGTGTGGCTATCTGTCCCTATTATCAAACCACCAGGGAAAGCGTAATTTTCCAGCACAACTTGGTGAATTATGCCAGCACCTGGCTCCCAAAAATCAAGCCCGTATTTTTTGCAAACGCTTTCCAAAAATGCGTAAACTTCTTTATTTTCATCTTTTGCTTTTGATAAATCGGAAGATGCGTTTTTGCGAGCTTGAATCAAGTGGTCACAATGTACGGAAACTGGAACAGCAGAGCTTGTTATGCCTGCCGTTGAAAATTGCAAAAGTGCCATCTGAGCAGTGGCATCTTGCATTGCCACTCTGTCTGGGTTGAACTCTGCAAAATCCTTGCCACGTGCATAAACATCATTTTCGCGACCATCTATAAGGTGCGAATAGAGAATTTTTTCCGTTAAAGTAAGGGGCCTGCCTAAAGCCCGCCTCGCTGCCAAAACCCTATAAGGAATCTTTGCATAAAACTCATGTATTAAGTCCATGTCGAAAAGCATAAGGGTAAATGTAGAATTTTTTTCTACAACTTTTCAAAAAAATGTCTATATTATATCAAAACGTATATTAATATAGGAGAATAAAATGAAAAAAACTGAAGCTCGTGTTTTAACAAGTGAAGAAGAGACTTCTTTAACTGAACTCTGCCTTAAAACGGTTAAGGTAAATGACCGAATGTTTCAATTTGTGCCAAAAAAACTTATGACCGGTGAAATATGCCTTGAAGCAGTTAATAAGAATGGCGAGATGCTTCTACATGTGCCAGAAGTTCTCAAAACAGCCGAAATGTGCTTTGAAGCGGTTAGGCAAGTTGGTACAATTTTACTTAAACACGTGCCAGAAGCTTTCAAAACAGCGGAATTATGTTTAGAAGGGTTAAAACATAATTATGATAATGCGCTTGAGTTTGTGCCAAAAAATCTCAGGACTGCGAAGCTTTGCCTTGAAGCGGTTAAAAAGAATGGCGGAATGCTTAAAGATGTGCCGGTAGCTCTCAAAACAGCAGAAATGTGCTTTGATGCTATTAAGAATAATGGAGATGCGCTTCAATATGTTCCAGAAAAATTCAAGAATGATGAGCTTTGCCTAGAAGCAATTAAGAAAAATGGCGAGATGCTTCTACATGTGCCAGAAGCTCTCAAAACAGCTGAAATGTGCAATGAAGCGGTTAAGCAAGTTGGAACCGCGCTTCAACATGTGCCAAAAAAACTCAAGACAGATGAACTCTGCTATGCAGCCGTTGAGAATGATGCTCGCGCCTTTCCTTATGTGCCAGAAAAACTAAGGACCGAGAAACTCTACTATAAAGCTGTTGCAGAGATGCCATATTTTTATGGTGAATTCTTTAAATGCGTGCCAAAAAATTTCAAAACTCGAAAATTTTGCCTTGAGGTAGTTAAGCAATGTGGCATTGCGCTTGAGTTTGTACCAGAAAATCTCAAAACTTCAAAACTCTGTCTTGAAGCGGTTAAAGGCAATGGTCATGCGCTTGAGTTTGTACCGAAAAATCTCAGGACTAATAAACTCTGTCTTGAAGCGGTTAAGAGTAATGGCACTTCGCTTAAATACGTGCCGAAAAATCTCAGGACAGCGAAACTCTGCCTTGAAGCGGTTAAGAATAATGGAATTGCGCTTGAGTTTGTGCCAGAAAAGTTAAAAACAAAGGAACTTTGCCTTGAAGTGGTTAAGAAGGCGTTTAAATATATACCAGAAAAATTCAAAACCGAGGAACTCTGCCTTGCGGCTGTTAAGAATTATGGCCCTGCACTTCAATATGTGCCAGAAGCTCTCAAGACTGCGCAGCTCTGCCTTGAAGCTATTGAATATGATGGCCTTGCACTTCAATATGTACCAGAAGCCCTCAAGACTGCCGAGCTATGTTTTAAAGCGGTCAATAAAAATATCAGTGCTATTGAATATGTACCAAAAACTCTGAAGATAGCAGAATTTTTTATTGAAGCAGCTAAGAAAAATGTCTATGTGCTTAATTTTGTTCCAAAAACCATTCGCGAAGATGTTTTGATAATGTATTTTATCAGCAAAACAATTAATTTGGAATAAAGTCCAAAGGAGATAACAAATGGCAGCAAAATGCAGATACTGCAATTCATCAAGCTACGGTTCTGGCTGTCCTCATAGCCCGAATAGAATTCATACTAAAGCATGAACGCCGATCTGTTTAAAGCCGTGAAAGAAGCTGTAGCTCAAAGAGGCGAATCAATCCTCTCCGAGCTGGATTTGAAAGTGGTTAAAGCTTTTATTTCAGATTTAGCACATGATGTAAAAAAAAGTGAAAAAAATGTGTTGATAAAGTGCTTGGAGAATAAATTTGCGCAAATATTGGGAAATGTGGATAAAGCAGAACGTGCTGATTGCAAACAGAAGCTTGCAGAGAAACTGAGCGAGGAAGAAGGATTAAAGATAGCCTTGTGCCAAGACACAATTGAGTTGTTGGGGGCGATATTGTTTGGAGAAGAGAATCCGCCGGCTGACAAGGTAGTTGTTCCTCCTGCCAAAGTAAATCCTCCTAAAGCAAGACCAAACAATGCAGATTCAAAAACAAAATTAAAAATAAGCCTGAATCCATCAAGACTGTGGAAAATTGCGAGAAATCGCAAGCTATTATATATATTCTCAATTTTTTCAACCATATCAGCCATTGGATTAGCCATCAAATATTTTAACAGCTACACGTTTACCGAACCAAGCCCTATAACCGTAAAATCATCAATTCAAGAGGAACATAAACTACCAATTCAAGCGGAATATAAACTACCAGCAGGGCCGCTTGCGGATTACGAAGTAGGCCGATTTACCGACCCTAGAGACGGAAAGGTATATAGAACCGTAAAAATAAACAACCAAATTTGGATGGCAGAAAATCTTAGAGTCTTAGCAAAAAAAAGCACATGCTATTTCGACTGTGCCAACGGTAGGGAATATAACTGGGCAACAGCCATGCAAGTTTGCCCAAAGGGTTGGCATTTACCAAGTAAAAAAGAGCTTGATGGATTGCCAGCAGCTAACAGTTACTTCAAGGAGTTCTATAGCTCCTTTTTGTGGAGTTCTAGCGAAGTCGATAAGAGCAAGGCCTACATCCTGAAAATAGACCAGAGCAAAGTAAGCTTGGACTATGGATATAAAAACGAGCCGCGATATGTTCGTTGCATCAAAAATTAGCAAAGGAGTAGAAAAATTTGAGCTTTTTTAGCGAAATTTTGCGTACTTGACAAAAATTTAAAAATTTTCTATATTTGTCAATGTAAAATTCATAAAGTTAATTGTCATTATAGAAATATCATTTATTGTTAATTAAAATTTGTTAAGGTTTTTTAAAACTGGAGAAAAACTATGGCTAAATCAATAGCAGATGCCTTAAAGGAAGGTTATGAGAAATATGATGGGCAGCGGCAAGCCAAGCAAAAAGCGGCTGGCTATCCTTGCTTGGAGCTTTCCACAAAGGATGTTCCGCGCCCGATTTATAATGTGAGATGTGACTCTTGCGATGAGTATAAGCTGGATATTTCAAAGTGGAAAACCACAGACGATGTAAAAGCATTGCTGGGTCAGAAATGCCCTAAGTGCGGCAAAGAAATGCTCTCTGAGAAAAGCTTTGCTGGAATATATGATTCAATAGAGGGCATTCATAAGCTCTCTGGCAAAATTATTATTAAGCTGTGGAACTTGTTTGCTCCAAAGAAATGGAAAGAGGCAAGCGCGCACGTAGTTGATGGCAAGCCAGAATCTCTCAAACTTGGCGAGGATAAGATCATCAAATTATAAATTCAACCGCCCCAAAAGGGGCAAGGAGTTTAACATGGAAGAAAATACTTTCACCGAGCAACTTGCAAAATTGCAAGACCCCGCCGAAAAGGCACGGCTGTGCCTTAAAGCGGTTAAGAAAGATTTATAGGAGAAAAAAATGGCGGTGTTAAAATATGTGCCAGAAGCACTAAAAACGGCGGAGCTATGCCTTGTAGCGGTTAAGCAGGATGGCTATGAACTTCTATTTGTACCAGAAAATCTGAAGACTGCGGAATTGTGCGGTGAAGCGGTTAAGCAGGATGGCCATGCACTTCGATTTGTACCAGAAGAACTCAAGACTTACGAACTCTGCCTAGAAGCGGTTAAGCAGAATTGTTGGGCATTTGCCTTTGTGCCAGAAAATCTCAAGACCGAGGAACTATGGAGTGAAGTATCTAAGAATTGCTATACAGGCGGTGCGCTTGAATTGGTGCCAGAAGAACTCAAGACTTACGAGTTCTGCCTTGAAATGGTTAAGGATTCCGGCGGTGATCTTGAATTTGTGCCAGAACATTTAAAAACGGCAGAAATATGCCTAGAAGCTGTTAAGAATAGTGGCTATGCTCTTGAATATGTGCCAGAAAATCTAAAAACTGCGGAACTATGCTGGGCGGCTGTTAAGCAAAGAGAAGAATGGGCAAGGAGTGCAACATGAATAAAAACGATTTCACCGAGTACCTTGCAAAATTGCAAGACTATTACGAAAAGGAATTCTTCTGCCTTAAAGCGGTCAATAAAAATATCAGTGCTATTGAATATGTACCAAAAACTCTGAAGATAGCAGAATTTTTTATTGAAGCAGCTAAGAAAAATGTCTATGTGCTTAATTTTGTTCCAAAAACCATTCGCGAAGATGTTTTGATAATGTATTGGAGCAACTTTAATAGCGGAATTTCTGGATAGAATCAAGAATTTTACATATTTTTAATTTTTTTTTTGCCTTTTTTCAAAAAAATGTTTATATTCATATCAAAATATAGCAAGGAGAGCAAAATGGAAGCAAAATATAAAGAAATACCTCCCTTGACAAGGGAAGAGGAACGTCATTTGTTGAAAAATAAAAATGACCCGGCAGCGCACAAAAAGCTGGTGGATGCAATAATTAAACATATACACCACGAGCGTATGTGGCGAAGGGCGAGGGTGGTAAGATGAAACTACTAAAAACCCTACTTATTGTACTCGGCATATACTTTGTCATAGACAAGGCAAAGAATTTCATAAACGCCGCACATATAGCCGAAAGTAAGCAACAAAAAAATCTATCACAAGAGGAACGAAAAGCTAATACTATGGCTAAAGTTAACTGGGGTCCTCAAGCGGAAGGAGTAGGCGGAACATACAGCGGTCCTATGGGATATTCTTTGCCGCCGCAGCAAGGATTTACAGTAAAATTGTCTGATGCGGAAATGTTCAGGCAAAATGTATTTCAACTCGATGAGATATATCACTGTATGTATGACGACAGAACCGGAACTTGGCGCATGAAACCAGAGACTGGGTGGTCAATGGAGGGGCATTACGATTTGAAAGGAGAAACTAAAGGCAAAGTAAGAGATGTGAGTATCAAATATTACCAGCAATACAATGCGGAACTTAATTCGGCGTGCACGGTAAACCCGGAATGGGGAAATTCGTATATAGACGAAGATTGCAAGAAAAAGTATATAGAAACATTTAAAGAGGATTTGTATAATATAGTGTATAAACGCCGTTTTGAGGGAAAGAATATCTACAAGATATGTGCAAACACTTGCGGTGGCGGTATAGGTCACTGCAAGTGAGAGTATGTATTATTAGTTCAAATTCTTAAAAAAATAACAAATTTTGCCAATTTTTAACTTTTTTTTGCCTTTTTTCAAAAAAAGTGTTTATATTCATACAAAATAAGGCTATAAATGGTGAAAAAGGAGAACAAAATGAGAAAAAAAGTTAAAATGCCACGATTGACAAAGGAAGAGGAACTTCTTTTGTTGAAATATGAAAATGACCCAGCAGCGTACAAAAAGCTGATGGACGCAATAATTAAGCATATATACCGCGAGCGTATGTGGGGAAGGGCGAGGGTGGTAAAATGAGCGAAACTAAAATTCCTGTTTGGACAAAGGAAGAGCGAAAAAAATTGATAGAAGCAAATATGCCTTCTGTTTTGAAAGTGGCAGAGCGATATAAAAAAGAGGGAGAATATAAAGACAAAATACCTATGTCTGTTCTTGAGGAAGAAGGGAAAAAGGCTTTAATTGAATACATAGACGAAAATAGATGTATTTATCCCAATATTGAAGAATTTATACAGTATTTTATAACTGATGCCGCGCCGTTTACGCAGCGACTTTCAGAACTGAACCCTGACGAAAAAGTACGATTCTGCCTAGAAGCGGTTAAGCAAGATGGCTTGGCACTTAAATATGTGCCAGAAAACTTAAAGACTGCGAAACTCTGCCTAGCAGCGGTGAAGAGTGAAGGCTGTGCGCTTAGTGATGTGCCCAAAAACTTAAAAACCCCAAGGCTCTGCCGCGAAGCGGTTAAGCAAAATGGCGGGGCACTTGAATATGTACCAGAAAAACTAAAGACTATGAAACTTTGTCTTGACGCTATTGGCAGAAAATGTGTATCGGATGACCCGATTGATAAAAAATACCACGAAATAGATGACACCCTAAGTAATATGTGCAGTCCATTTCCATGGGTGCCAATAAAGTTACTGACTGCCAAATTTTATTTTGAAGCGGTCAAGCGGAATAGCCAAACACTTAACTGGGTGCGTCCTGGCTTAATGTCACTGGAACTCTGCATTGAAGCGGTTAAGCATTTCAGCAAAGCACTTGAATTTGTACCAGAGGCGTTGAAAGAGGAGGTTAAGAATGCAGTGGGATGCTAATATTTTTCTTAAAGATGCCGAGAAAAATTACTGGAATATTAATGAAAAAAGTATACCAGAGGAGTTCCAAACCGAAGAAGTTTACCTTAAATTGGTCCAGCTAAATTGGCGGGCGCTTAAAGCTGTGAAACCTGAATTCAAGAAATTATGTCCGAGACTCTGCTTTGAAGCGGTTAAACAAGATGACAGTGCGCTTACGCATGTACCTAAATCCATGGAAACTGAGGTTAAGAATGCTGTATCTGTATATACTAATAAAAAATCGGACTACTTGGAAATGGTTAAGCACAACGGACTTTTACTTAAATATGTACCAAAAGAACTCAAAACTACGAGACTATGCTTTGAAGCGGCGAAGCGCAAGATCAAAGCACTTGATTATGTACCTGAACCCATAAAAAATGTGGTTAAGAATGCTGTACATACTAATAAAACGCCAGACGACTTGGAAATGGTTGAGCGCAACGGATGTTTACTTGAATATGTACCGCCTGAATTAAAGACTGTGGGGATCTGCCTTGCAGCGGTTAAAAAAGATGGTTGTGCGCTTCAACACGTGCCAAAAACACTAAGGGAGGATAAGGATATCTGCCTTGCAGCGGTTAAAAAAGATGGTTGTGCGCTTCAACACGTGCCAAAAACACTAAGGGAGGATAAGGATATCTGCCTTGCAGCGGTTAAAAAAGATGGTTGTGCGCTTCAATTTGTTCCATATGAACTCCATATTACTGAACTATGCTTTGAAGCGGTTAAGCAGAAATATGAAGCACTTAATTTTGTGCTGAATAATGAACTGCGGGATTTTCTCAAAAATGTAAAACCTTTTGATCCTAATAAAACGCTAAAAGAATATTGCCTTGAAGCAGTCAAGCTGAATGGACTTGCGCTTCAACACGTGCCAGAAACAATAAGGGAGGATAGGGATATCTGCCTTGCAGCGGTTAAGAACAACCTTGAAGCGAACAAGATAGATGAAGATGTCTTTGCGCTTCAATACGTGCCAGAAACAATAAGAGAATATAGGGATATCTGCCTTGCAGCGGTTAATCTGAATGGACTTGCGCTTCAACACGTCAAAAAAAAAGATAAGGATATCTGCCTTGAAGCGTGTAAGCGCAATAAAAAAGCATTTAAATATATACTAAATGAATTAAAGAATAACGAGGGATTCTCAGAATACAAGCCTGACGTCAGTAAAGAAACGATCACAATTACACATGGCCCTAACTTTGTGACTGGAAAACAAGTCCGCTTCGTTTGACTGTATTGGTAGCTAAAATGTGTATAGTAAACGCTGATTAACTCTCTTTGGGACAAGGGAAAAGGGATATGAATATGCAATAAAAATGGGCTTTTTTAAGCGAAAAATCATGTCCCATATCCCTTGTCCCATATCCCAGAGCATTTGAATATGAGTTAATCATTGCTTACTATGTATTATTAGCCCAAACTCAGCCTACGGTTCAGCAATAGCCTGCCGATAATCGTAATTCTCCAAAGCTTTCAA
>CAZIMU010000017.1:0-18632 GCA_964540355.1 uncultured Fibrobacteraceae bacterium
GCTACAATATAGACAGCCTTGTTGTTTCGCCAACAATAGATACTTCGGTTAGCCGTATGAACATAGTGGCGCACGGCAATCCAGAAATTTTGGCTCAAATAATTCAGCAGCTTGAAAAATTGGTTGATGTTATACAGGCAAAAGATCACACTAGGCAAAATGTGGTTGCAAAAGAGCTTGTTCTTTTGAAGATACGTTGCAAAGCAGAAGAGAGAGCGGAATTGCTACAAATTTGCGACCATTTTAAAGCCCATACCGTGGATATGACCGAAGTTTCCATTATAGTTCAATTAACAGGAAGTTCCGAAAAAATAGATTCTATGGTTTCTCTATGCAAAAAATTTGAGATAGTGGAGTTTGTTCGCACGGGCAAAATAATAATGATGCGTGGAGAGAACAAAACCTAATGCTAATTCAATACCTTTTTGTTTTAACCTCAAATCCTATTTTTGACAGCCGTTTTTTTAGAGCTGGGCTAGCGGCAATACTTGCCGCATTGCTAGTGTTTTTGGCAATGCCATACTATATGGCTTTTTTAAAAAAAATAGGCGCAACGGCAGATTTCAAAGAAAATGCTCCGCCCATTATGGGAGGCTTGCTACTCGTTATCATAGTTGTTGTTGTGTCTTGCATAACGGCTATCTTCAATGGCTATACAGTAGCTGCGTTATCTATTTTGGTGCTTTATTCGGTGGTAGGTGCAATAGATGATATTGCAAAAATACGCACAAAAAGGCTTGTAGATTCCGGCAAAATTTCAAAAAAAGATTACGAGGAAAAAGCCAATGGCATTAGCTCAACGCTCAGAATATGCCTCTATTTTCTGTTCAGTTTTATTATAGCTATATTTTGCTATAAATTTATACCAGATTTAACAGGCGAATTGTATGTGCCTTTTATAAATCCAAAAAGTTGGTATCCTCATTTACCGAATTGGTTGTTCATTTTATTCATAACATTTGTTGTGGCTTCTAGCGCAAACGGAGCCAATTTCACAGATGGCATAGACAGCCTTGTGAGCGTTCCGCTGATAACTGGAATGTTCTTTGTGGGCGTAGTGGCTTATGTAAGCGGAAATGCAATTTTCAGCGACTATCTGCACATTCCATATTTGAAGGGTTGCGATGAATTATTCCCCATAGCAATGGCTTCTATAGGTGCTTTGCTCGCCTATCTTTGGTATAACAGCCCGCCTGCCGAAATTTATATGGGCGATGCTGGCTCAATAGGTTTTGGGGCCTTGCTCGGCATAATGTTCATACTTGTGCAGGCAGCTCTGTTTTTGCCCATTGTTGGCGTGATAATTTTGGTGGAAGCCTTGTCTGTGGCTATGCAAATAGGGCATTTTAAGCTGAACAAAAAAATGCGCGGTTGGGACTATGCAGATAAACACAGATTGTTTTTGCGCGCTCCCATACACCATCATTTTCAGTTGAAATGGAAGGGACGTTTTGGTGATTCCAAGCCGCTTGTAAATGCCAAAATTGCCTGGCGAATGCATCTCATATCTTTCTTTGCCCTTATACTTGGTTTAATAGTGTTTTTTGGGCTTAGGTAGCAAATGAAACTGGCAGTTGCTCTAAAGCACGAGCTTGGTAAACCAGATGCTCCCAGAGTAGTAGCTTCTGGCAGAGGCTCTTTTGCGGAGCGCATAATAGAAAAAGCTACTGAAAACGAAGTTCCCATACACAAAGACGATAATTT
The DNA here is from genome assembly GCA_964540355.1 of uncultured Fibrobacteraceae bacterium. GTDB lineage: Bacteria > Fibrobacterota > Fibrobacteria > Fibrobacterales > Fibrobacteraceae > Fibrimonas. Next base: position 1,705 of record CAZIMU010000017.1, read on the forward strand.
GGCAGGATTGCTTTCAAAGGTATCTGTTCCTTCTTTTATACCAGAAGAACTTTTTGAAGCTGTAGCAAGAGTTTTGGCATTTGTGTATAGAATAAATGATAAAATATCTGGCTAACGATTATTTACGGATTAACTCATATTCTAGTGCTTGGGACAAGGGATAAGGGACAGTGGACATGATTTTTCTTATAAAACAGTTTAGAAAGCCATTTTTTGCATATTCATATCCCTTATCCCATGTCCCTTGTCCCAAAGAGAATTAGTAAGCGTTCATTATTACTATATTACTGCGTAATGCCCTCGTCTGAAAATAATTTCCTTATTGAATTTCCCGCAGATAGGGAATATATTCCTCTTGTTCAGGATTTTTTCAGAGATTATCTAAAAAGCCATAGTTTTAGCAAGGAATTTTCAGAACATACAGCAGTAGAATCTTCATCTTGGTTCGATTCCGTTGTTTCAAAAGAAAATTTTTTGCAGACTTTGCCAGTAATTTCTTTTAACTGTAGAGTTTCAGAAAATTTTATTTCTGTGGAAATATTAACAACTGATAAAAAAGAATTCATAACATCTTTAAGTCCGCAAAAATTGGAGGCCTAAAAAATGACCCTCTCAAATACTGCGGATTTTTTATTAGAAGGTTTAACCGTTTGTTCTATGGAATCTGGAATTACCATTATAAGCGTTACTAGTTCTTTGGATATTCCTGCCATTGTTCCTTTCAAAGCCGCGGTTGACAAATGTATAGACAACGGCAATATGTTCATAGTGGTCAATTTGGAGAATGTAAATTTTATAGATTCTCCATTCGTGGGTACCCTTATGGGTTGCCGCAAAATGCTTCAGCAAAGAGGGGGCGATTTGGCTATATGTTCCGTATCACAATTTTTGCAAGACAGGCTTTCCATAATGGGTTTAGACAGAGTATTCCATTTTTATTCAACTCCAGGAGCTGCATCCTCTGATTTTCATTTTTTGAATTCACGGGAATTATTTTCGTTTAACCTCCCTTTAGAAAGAACTTGCGTTACCATTTTGAGAAGGTTTATTTGCGCAGTGCTTGCAAAAAAAGGTTTTAAACCAAAATTGATTTTCCACATAGAAACCATAATTGACGAACTATCCAACAATGCAGTTGATTATTCTGATTTGGATAGCAAAAATTTTTCACTCAGCATTTCCATAAGCCGCAAAAAAATTGTTCTGATAGTTAAAAATTCACATGGCAAATTGAGCAAAGTAGAGATGGATACACTTTCTAGCAAATATCAAAATCCTTCAATAGATGCAGATTCCGCAAGAGGCAGAGGGATACCCTTGATAAAAATGCTTTCCAACTCAGTTAGTTTAGATTTTAGTCAAACAGAAATAATTGTCCAAGTAACAAAAATCGTTGAGGTATAAAATGCTTGAAGACACAATCCAAATAAATTCTTCACCCATCGCAGAGAAACCAAACTGTTTCTTATTAACGTTGGAAGGAGATTTAGATAGCTCAAATGCGCAAGACATAATAAAATATGTGCAGGGATTATCTAAAAATGGTTTGGTGCATTTAGTGGCAGATTTTTCAAAATTGCGCTACATAAACAGCACTGGGCTTGGCGCAATACTGAGAATATCAAAAATGCTGGTATCAAGGGAAGGTTCTTTTAGAATAGCAAGCCCAAATGAAAGTGTTTTTGAGATTATTGAAATTGTTGGAGCCAACAAATTGCTCAATGTTTATCAAACTATGGAAGAGGCTTTAGAATCATTAAAGAACTAGGAGGTTTTTATGCGTAGTATTTCTACAATTTTTGTTATCGCCGTTTCACTCTTTGCCTTGGTTGGTTGCAGTTCTGCGCCGCAAGACAAAACTATAGCTAAAATAGGTAACACATCGCTGTTTACCTCTGATGCTGAATTTTTAGCTTCTATAAAACCAGAAGCTTATCGCGATAAAAAATCCATTGCTCAGGATTTGCAGCAAACGGCAGAAACGAGGAGAACAGCAGAGGTTGCGCGCCTTATGTTTGCGGCAGAGCAAAATTCAGTTCAAAAAAATTTGACCGAGACAGAAAATGAAAGGCTTGCCCAAATATATTCCTATTTCTATTTGCAGGCAAATTTGGGGCAAACAAATAAGGCATTGCTAGATTTTTACAAAAAGAATAAAAGTCGCTATCCCGATTCTTCTTTGCTCTCTGCCAGTATGCCGCTTGCAAGCTTTCGCGAAAAACTAGCAGAAGATTTATTCCTCTCAGAAACACCCGCACTTGCAGCTCTGGTTAACGATTCCAACAAAGCATCCATTATAGACAGTTGCCGCCGCGCAATATTCAATTCAGAAATGGACAAACTCAAAAAAGCATACAAAGTTGAGCTAGTGAAAATAGAACCGCCAGGCGCAGAAGAATATTACAAAACTCACCCTGAAGAATTTCAAACAAAAACAGGGTACAAATTGTGGAGCATATCCGACTCGGATTCCTCTGTTTTGGCTGGCAAAATAAAAGGCATTTCCACAAGGGACGAATTTGCTAAAATTGCCACTGAACTGCCGCTTGCCAAACAAGGGCACGCCATTATTGGCATTGGAATGTTTCCCGCCCTTGACGCAGAAATCTCGAATTTGGGAGCAAAAAAATTCACCAGCATTTTGCGTGCGCCAGACACTCAGGCCTATTATGTGTTTTATATAGATTCCATTATACCGCCTCAATTAAAACCGTGGGAAAGGGCTAAAAATCTCACAAAATCCATACTTGAGGGCAGAGGTGATTTTCCATTGGATTCTTCGGTGGTGCTCGCCACTATGGATGGCAAGCCTTTTATAACCGAGAAGGAAGTTTTGGAATTGCAAGCAAAAATTCCATTTCAAAGACGCGCATATTTCCGCAGAGAAACAGCCATTAATAACCTAATGGAGAGAAACCTCTATGCCAAAGCAGCCAAAGAAAAGGGGCTTGATAAATCTTATGAATACATTGCGTGGACTAGGCAATTAACCGACCAAGCTTATGCGCGAATTTTAATGGATTCCCTTTTAACCAACACGCTGGGCATTCCAGAAGATTCGCTAAAAGCAGCTTATGAGGCAGAAAAAGATTCTCTGTTTTTGCCAAAAAGCTATGAAGATTCCAAGCTGGATATAGCGGTTTGGCTCCGCATTCCAGATATGTCGTATAAAAGAGAATTTGCGCTAAATAAACAGTATTATGGTGGGGCCGATAATTGGGAGAGCATTAAAAGAACGCTCTATAAAAACATAAGGTACAGGGAATTTTCTGGTATTCAAGAAAGGGAATTGGCTAGTTTGCATAAATCTGTTCCTGTTGCCATTGTAGATACCACTTGGGGTTTGGAATTTTTTGCAAGCGATTATGCAGAACTCGTGACACAAGCAAAAGCTCAATACGATGCTCGCGATTTGCAAAAGGCAAAAACCCTTTGGGAAAAAGTGAGGATTTTGTTCCCACAAAATGATTCTGCGCAAAAAACAGCCTCTTTTGAGCTTGCCAATATTTACCAAGAACTTGGTTCTTACTCTGCATCTGTAAACGAATATAAGGCTATAACAGAGCTTTGGGCAAATGATCCAGAAGTTTACAAGGCTTATTTTATGCAGGGTTTTGTGTTAAGCGAATACGAGAAAAAAGATTCCCTCGCTTTGATCGCCTTTGAAGAATTGCTAAAAAAATTCCCGAACAGCGAGCTTTCTGGCGATGCTAAAATAATGGTAGAAAACATAAAAAGTGGTGGTAAGGTTTTTGAAGATTTGATAAAAAAAATTGAAAATTCACCAGAAGAATAAATGCGGCAAATAACTTTTCCCAATTGGCTTGTTTGGATAGACAAAAACTTTAGAGATTTGTCTATACCCAAGCTACCGCTTATTTTAACAATAATACAGTTTGTTGGTTTTTTATTAGCTATGGGAAAACCAGAATTTATCAGTAAACTATATCTAACTCCAAAGCTTATTTTAGATCAAGGGGAGATTTGGAGAATTTTCACATTCATAGCTATTCCGTTTCCAAACAATTTACTTGTGATTTTGGTTCTTTGGTTTTTTTATGATTTTATGGTTTTGCTTGAAGAGTCTTGGGGTTCAATGTTTTTAACGGTTTATTTTTTGATTGCCTGGTTCAGCACGGTTTTTGCGGCGTTTTTGACCGGGGTTTCCGTTGAAACATTTGCCTATATGGAATGTTCTTTTGTTTTTGCGCTTGCCACGCTTAATCCAAACAAAGAACTGCATCTGTTTTTTATATTGCCCATAGCCTTCAAATGGATAGCGCTTTTTATTGCGGGAATTTTGCTCATTGTTCCATTGTTCCTCGATTTTTCCAACGGGCAGCTTTACGTTGTTTTGGTATTTATAAATTACCTGCTCTTTTTCGGAAAAGATTATTGGCTACGATTTAAAAAAGAATTGGATAAAAGAAAAAGCAAACATTGATAAATTCAAAATCGGTGCTTATTATTTGCCGAGTACTATCAACCCAAGACTCATAGGTTCGCCTTTGATGTTTAAATAACTTTCCAAGAAAAGTTTTGAAGAGAGGGGAGTTATACGCAAATCCAGCATTGAGCCGCCGCTGTGAATACTCTTTTTGCCATAAGCAAAGAACAAGAATTTTTTTCTTTCATATTCAAGGCGGTTATCGGAAATATTCCAGTTCCAAAATGTTTTGCCGTCTGAGCTTTGGTTATATTCGCACACATTGCTTGAATTGCACTCAAATGTGGCAGTTTCGCTGTATTTTTTGTTCCATTCTCTGTTAAAAGCGCAGCTTTGCAAGTTTTTTTTGTAAAGGGCTTCGCCTATGGTTGATATATCCATTTCAATTCCTTTAACTTGTTGCCAAACATCTAAAAGAATTAAATAAGCTTCTATGTCGCTTGGGCACTGGCCATCTTTTTCAACGCCCTTGTGAGCCTTTAGCAATTTCATTTGAAAATCAGGAGAAATTATATCTGGAATATTGCTCCTTTCAATTTCCTGAAGAATTTTTTTAGGAGGAATAACAATGGTTTTTCCCAGCGAATCGCTTATTGCATAACCAATGCTATCTCTAATGAGTTCTATGCACTGTTGAACGTGTATGCCGGCTGTGTTTGAACTGCCAGACACAAAGTCCACACCTATGTTTACGTTCCAGTTTTCTGCGCTTGTTGTTTTTGAAAAATCGCAATATGATTCTTCTCTTATGCCATCTATGTAAATTATATTCACTTTCAATTTTGTGCTGATATTTTTTTCTTTGCGCAAATTCTCTATGCTCCATAAATTTGGATTTGAGGCAAGAAGCTCTGCCAAAGCCATATCACCGTTGAGAGCTGGCAAAAGGGAATCTGCCCTTGAATTTTTTTCAAGCATTAGAGGCGAATAGCTTGTTTTAATATCTGGATTATTGAATATAATTCTTTTGCTCATATCGCGGCTAATGGTTTGCGGAGAAGCCGCAAACAAAAACGAAGCCAATACAAGAAGCAAACGAAACATACAAAAGAATTTAGTAAAGTGGGTAGTGGTTTTCTATATTTCTATTATGCGCTATATAATTCTACTTCTCGCTCTTGCATCATTTTCTTTTGCACAGCCTTTAACCTTGGGTAAACCTAACAACGAAGAAACGGTACATTCAACCTGGGCTAATATGGGTTGGGGTATTGGAATATTAGGTCCAACAACTACCAAATTCAAAAAGCAAAGCCGCGCTTTTGTAAATCCTTCTTTCTTAGTGGGTATTCAGTTTGCAGAGCTATCGGCTCTAACCCTTGAACTTGATTTCACTGTTCCAAGAGGCGGAGCAGGTGCCTGGTTTGGTTTTGAGCAACAATTTATTCAAAGAGAAATAACTCCTTTTGTTGAAGCTCAAATAGGAGCTAGAAGCCCTAGCGAAGAAAGCGATGTTGGAGTGGCTGGCAGCTTGAACGGCGGTATTATATTTTTCCGCGAAAGCCAGTTCCGCGTACGCTTAAAAGGTGGTTATGAGTGCATATTCAATAAAACCAAAGATATGGCTTGGAATGTGGAAGGCGCTGTTCTCTTTGCCATTGGCAGGGCAGGACTACAAACCATAAGAACAGATTAAATAATTTTCTAGTTTTGGAGAGCCACGGAATGTAGCTCAGCCTGGTAGAGTACTTGAATGGGGTTCAAGTGGTCGGTGGTTCGAATCCACTCATTCCGATGTAAGCACCCTCTATATTATATACCTTTCTTCTGTTTCTTTAAGAATTTCCATAAATTGTGCTGGAGATTCAACATTGTTCAGCTCAGAGCTTAATTTTGCTTTTTTGCTGACCAAATGGCTTATAGCAGAAAGTATGTTCAAGTGCGGACCAACAGTAAAATCTGGACTTATGATTAAGAAAAATAAATTCACAGGTTTGCCATCCAAGGCTTTGTACTCTATGCCGTTTTCTGAAGTTGCCGCAGCACAATACAATTGCTTCACTAAAGCAGTTCTTGCGTGAGGAATGGCAATACCGTGACCAATACCAGTACTTCTCACCTTTTCACGTGCAAAAACCTCGTTCAAAATCTCTTCGCAAACGTCTGGGCTAAATTCGTCTGAGAGCATTTGCATCATTTCACGCAAAATACCCTCTGCACTTGTGCTTGACGAGTGGACGATTATATGTTTTTCAGAAAGCTGTTCCGATAAACGAATAATGTTATACATAGCTTAAAAATAGATAATTAAAATGTTATTTGAAGGCATTTAACACCATTTGTGCTTTTTTTGCCTCTGAACTTTGAGGTGAAGTAGATATAACTTTTTGTAGTTGTTCCCTGCCTTGTTTCTCACCTATTTTGTTCTTTAAACGCAAACTGCCGCTTAAAAGCAATGCCGAAGTGGAGAGCTTGGAGCCGAGGCTTCCTTCTATGGCTTGATCTAAATAACTTATAGCCTGCACAGGTTCGTTTTTTGCACATTCCGCAGCTTTTCGGAGCAATGCCACCTGTACCTTTATGGGTTTTGCCTGCCAAGCAGTTGATTGCCTAGTTGATGTTGACCTAAAAGATGGTTCTATTTTTATTTTGTAGGGCTTTTTAGATTTTCTTTCACCACCCAAAAGGCTAACAAACAAAAAGGTAAAAAGCAAAAGCACTCCAGATGCGGCAGCGAGAGAAATTAAGCCACCGGTGTTAAAGTCTGGAACGTGCTGCGCATCTAGATCCTTTAAGAAAATATAACTCTTAAATTCTGGGCTTTCTGCTTTGCGCTCTTTGTACGCTTTCATTTGAGAACGCCATTCTGAGAATTGTTCAGAATAAACAAGGCAAGGCTCAAGATTTTCATTGCAGTTATTCTGTTGCAACCAGCTTGAATAAATAGCTTCTGCCCTAGGCTCTACTTCATTTAAGGCATTATATTTGCGCTCTGTTTCAAAAAATAGATAGAAAGATGCGCCAATAGCGGCAACAACTATCATAACAAGAATAGTGCGAATAAACTTCACAATTTTAGAATATAGTAAATAACTAAAGTCCCATTCCAAAAATCCTTATTTCTGAAATTGCCAAATCATCGTTTTTGGAATCGTTTTGCAAGCTTTTAAGTTCAAACATAAGCTCGGTGACTTCCACAGGAATCCAAGGCACATATTGAACTCCGAGTTTATCTTCCAAAGATATTTTTCGCACGGAAGATTGCTCATTTACCTTGTGCTCCTTAACCGTGGAATTGGCATAGCGAATCCAAATCTCCTTTGGCTTATTGTATTTTTGAAAATTGTCCCAATCGCTTTGGTCGCCTATTGCTATGCCTAAATTGCTTATAAAAATAGGTTTTGCAAATCTTATGGTAACCAAAATTCCGCTGTTTGCCTTTAATGCCGAATTTTTTTGAACTATCCAGGCAGTGCCCAAATCTCCGTCAAAAAGGGTATTTATTGGAATTTCCGAAGGAACGCTTTGCAGCATCCAATATTGGTTTGGCTTTAAACAATTGATTGCGGGCAAAATTTCCGGTGTTTTTTTGAAAGACAAAATGAGTACCATCAAAGCCAGCAACAACGGCAAAACAATGCATAAAATCAAAAACATCACACGTTCTGGTTTTGAAAGCCTGTCCATAAGAGATTTTGGCTCTTTCTGCATGGTTATCACAGGCCCAATAAATCTCAACTCCTCATCAATTTGAGCAAATCTTTTATAACGGTGCTCTGGTTTTTTCTCAAGGCATTTGGAGATTATTCTCTCCAACTCTTCTGGAACTTCCTCATTTTTTTTGCTTATAGGTTCTGGAATTTCTTGCAAATGCCTGTTTAAAATGGAAAGCGATGAGCCGCCCACAAAAGGAGGGTCGCCTGCTAACATTTCGTAAAGAACTATTCCAAAACTGTAAATATCGCTTTGATTTGTTACATTTTTGTTTTGGCATTGCTCAGGAGACATATATTCCGGCGTTCCCATTGTCATGCCGGGGTTTGTTAATCTTTGCGAGGTTGTTGTTATTGAAATTCCAAAATCTATTATGCAAACATCTTTGTTTTTCATTATCATTATATTTGAAGGCTTTATGTCTCTGTGTATAACGCCTTTTTGATGAGCATATTCCAAGCCTTTTGCTATATGCCAGGCCATGTAATCAGCATCTCTCACCGGTATTTTTTTATCTCTTTTTAGAATATCAGCAAGAGACTCTCCCTCTACAAATGTCATTGCTATGAATATTTTATCGCCTTGCTTTCCAAAGTCATAAACCGTTGCCAAATTCTGATGATTTAATTCCTTCATCGCCTGGGCTTCGCTGTAAAATCGTTTTTCTGCCTCTTTTTCCTCTTCGCTATCTCCTTCTATATGCAAAACTTTTAAAGCGACAATCCTGTTCAATTTAATTTGCCGTGCTTTATAAACGCTTCCCATGCCACCCTTTCCGAGGATACCGAGAAGTTCATAATCTGCATTAAAAGGTCTAGGGAAAATTTCGCTGCTCATTGGTTGTAATATAGTAATTTAGCCTACGTTAAAGCTTTGGTTATCTTGTAGCGGAGGCTGGTGTTGTTTTCCAAGAAAAAGAATGTGAGGGCAACTTGCGACACAGACAACTTGCCTTCTTTTTGAGCGCAAATAAATTGTTTCAAAATTTCCTCTTTGTAGCTTGTTTTCTCGCGGTTGCTCTTATCAAAGCTTATCAGCTCAGGTTCCACAATCCCTTTCTCGTCTATATATTTTCTGAAACTCTCGTCTATTTTACTATCAAATACAATAAAAGTCTCCAATATGCCGCAGGCTATGTTAAAAGCTGTTTCGTGGGTTATGCTTGCTTCTGCATCGCTTAATTTTTCGTTGAAGCTGCCAAAAACATTGAAGGAATGTCCATCGGTGTTATCGACAAAGGCAACATAAAACAGAGCCGCCACTATATGCCTATCCAATCTATAATCATCTTTTATGCCGAGGCATTTTCTATATCTTCTTCTTTCGTTCTCGTACCTGCTATACACAGTTTCTTTAAAGCCCCTGTTGCTTTCTTTAGCTTCCACTCTGTGCAAGCCAAGGCAGAAATCTAGCGGTTTTTTTATTTCTTTTTCTGCAGTAGATTCCCATAGTTTGTAAAAAACTTCTCTTTCCATAAAAAACTACCAAGAGCTTTTGCGTTCGCGCCATTCGATATTTTTTATATCTGTTTCATGCCCCGCAGGTTTTAGCAATTCCTTTACCTGCGACTCTTTAGCTTCGTCAAAATTATCTGGATTATCGCCGACTATTTCAATGACTTTCAGAGAAAGTGTTTTTGCTGACATTTTAAATACTCCTTTGGGTTGTGGATGTCTAGGGATAATATAGAAAATTTGCTAGCCGCATGCAAGCGGTGCAAGCCTAGGCTGATTTTTTGAATTTCCAGAATAAAGCCAATAAAAGTGGTTAATTCTGGTTCTGACTATATAATCTCTGCAAAACACTCACTGCATCGTTGTTTTTCACAGGTGACAAAAGACATTCAAATTTTGGATGATACAATTTTATTTTAGCCATTTTATCGTTTTTTTCGTGGAATATCAATATAACTTTTGTAAACTGTTCAGAGATTTTTTTTATTTGAGCATCTGAAAGCGCATCTGCTTCGGCTATTAGCAAATCTCGATTGCCAAAGTTGAAAATGGAATTCATATCCGAGGTTTCTTCTGAAGTTCCTTCAACAGCATCTACACATTCTTTGATAAAAGAAAGCACCTGCTTATCTTGGTTGTAAACTAAAACTTTCTGATGTTTTTCATTTAGGAATTTTTTATAGAATTCTTTTTCTTTTGTTTTGAGAGACAAATTAAAATAAAACCGACTGCCTCTTTTATCGCTTTGAACTTCCAAATTGGAATTCATAGCTTGCAAAATGTTTTGAGATATTGTGAGACCAAGTCCTGAACCTCCGTATTTTCTGGTATGTCCAGAGTCAATTTGCACAAATGGTTCAAATATTTTTTTAATTTTTTCTTTTGGAATTCCAATGCCCGTATCAATTACTTCAAAATGAATTTTGCTTTCACCTTCTTTTGCTTCTAGGTTGCAGTCTTTTGTTTCTGGATTGACTAATAATTTTACCGAGCCTTCATTTGTGAATTTCATTGCATTGCTAATCAAATTTACCAAAACCTGTTTTAATCTTACGGGGTCTATTTTTATGAATTTTGGCATGTAAATAGATGGCAAAACATAAAATTTAATTGGTTTATAAATCAAGTAGTGGCTGCAAACGCTTATCAAATCGTCGCATAGCGAGAATATATCAATCCATTCATCTTCTATTTTAAGATTTCCTGCTTCAATTTTTGAAAAATCAAGTATGTTGTTAAATGTGTCGCGCAAATGGTAAGAAGATATCTCTATGTTATTGCACCATTCCCTTTGCTCATCGCTTAAGTTTGTGCTTTTAGTCAAAAGCAAGTCTGAAAATCCAAGCATTGAATTAAGGGGATTTCTTATTTCGTGGCTCATATTGGCCATAAACAAGCTCTTTGCCTTGCTCGCTTTTTCAACAGCATTTTTTTCTTGCAACAATTTTTTGTTTGAGTATTTGAAATATGAATAAAAAGAAAATCCCAGTAGCAATATAATAACAAGTTCTGCAATAATGGCATTTTTCATATTATATACAAACTGCTGATACTTGCTTATTATCAAAGATTCCTCCTTGTTAAGCCTAATTGTTTCTGGAGGAAGTTTATATAGTTTCAATTTTCTACTTGCAGCTGCGTGGTCGTCAACTATAGGTATATTTGAGCTTCTTCTAAATCCAGGATTGTAAGCATCATTGCCTGCGAGAATTGCCTCGGCAATTAATCCTATGTTTTTTCCTGTTAAAGACGCGAGAATTATATTTCCACCTATAATGCCGTTTTGTATTCCAATGTCCCAAAATGAATATACGGGAGCTGTGCTATTGCTGTCCACATATTTTGTCATATCTTGCCATAATTTTTGCGGATTTTTATTGGAACCATTTAGCTCCACACCTACCAATACAACAGCATCTTGGCTTGGGTTCAAATTACTGAGTGAGTCTGCGAGGCTTTTCAGTGATGGTTTATTCCATTCTTCCAAATTTATGTCTTTTTGCATAGATATGACGGAGTTCAATTGCTCACTCACTTCTTTGCTGGCATTTGTGTTGTCGGTTATAAATATAATTCTTTTTACATTGCCTTGTATGCGTTGTATAAAATCTATTTGAGCAGGTAAATCGTAAAATTCATAAATGCCAGACCATAAGGATCTTTTTGTTGTGGCTGAGTCTAATGATTCTGATGCTATCTCTGTGAGTTCAGAATCCGAAGGTTCAATAAATTCTGTTGCCATAGGGTCAGATACAGACTCGGCTTGTTGCTTGCTTATTCCGCAAGCTACTATAGGAACATTTTCCCACAATATATTTTCATGGTTTTTCACATAATTAAACGCAGTTTCGTCAACTGTTATAATCACGTCAAATTTCATGTTTATATCTATATATTTTTGCAACATGGAGTTAATTAGCTCTTCGCGCATATCCATATCTTCTATATGAATATTCATATTACTTTTTCTTAGAACATCTTGAATAGCTCTAGTGATATCATTTGTTTTTCCAAATCCTTGGTTATAGGAATTGAGCACAAGCACATTTTGGTACGCAAAAACAGCCGTCACCCAAACAAGAGCAAAAACCGCCGATTTTTTTAATATGCTGCAAACAGCCATAGGGGTAATGTAGAAAACGATTGGAGTTTTACTATATTTTTGGCATGGATATTAAACCTTTTATTCGTGATATTCCGGATTTTCCGCAAACTATGGTAATTTTCAGAGATATTACACCGCTTATGGCTAATGGTGAAGCTCTCAAGTTTGCCGTTCAACAAATGGCAGAGCCGTTTAAAGGCACTGGGATTCAGAGTGTTGCCGCTATAGAGTCAAGGGGATTCTTTTTTGGACCTTGCATAGCTCTTGAGCTGGGTTGCGGATTTACGCCCATTCGCAAAAAAGGCAAGCTACCGTGGCAAACAGATTCTGAAGAATATTCTTTGGAATATGGCACAGCAACAATAGAAGTTCACAAAGATGCTTTTAGCAAGGGTGAGAAAGTTTTGTTGCTAGACGATGTTTTAGCAACAGGAGGTACCATTTCTGCTGCTGCACGCTTAGTGGAAAAGCAAGGAGCTTTGGTAAGTGGAATGGTATTTTTGATAGAGATCGATTTTTTGCAAGGTCGTAAAAACATAAAAGTGAATTGTCCTGTACATTCCATAGTGCATTATTAGAAATTTTCTAATTTTGTAGTATGTTTCGTTTTTTTATTCTCATATTAATCAGTGCTCTCTTTACCTTTGCAAACCCAGAAACCGAAGGCAAAACAGCCGCTTGGATAATCCTTGAAGGCGATGTGGACTCTGGCATGAACGACTACGTACGCCGCGCCATAGCGCAAGCGGTTTCTAGAAAACCAGATTTAATAGTTTTTGAAGTAAATACCTTTGGAGGCCGTTTGGATGCTGCTTTTGATATTGTGGACACAATAACAGCCTTGAAAATTCCAACCATCGCTCTGGTGCAAAAAAAAGCCATAAGTGCAGGAGCCTTAATTGCCCTTTCCAGCGACAAGCTCTATATGCTCCCCAGCACAACCATTGGCGATTGCGCCCCCATAGTTCAAAGCTCCGATGGCCAGCCTCAAATTGTGGGCGAAAAAATACAATCCCCGCTAAGGGCAAAATTCCGCAATTTGGCAGAGAGAAACGGGCACCCGCGCCTGCTTTCAGAAGCCTTTGTTAGCCCCGACTTGGGCGTTATGGAACTCTCCAACAAAGACACAACCATTTATGTGAATGTTGCTGAATATAGCGATATGCCCGAAGATGAACAAAAAAAATGGACAAGCAAAAAAACTCTGGTGAGAGCAGGGGAGCTTTTGACAATGACAAATGAAGAGGCACAGCGTTTAAAATTTTCAAAAGGAACTCCAGAAAATATAGAGGCTTTTAAAAAAGAAATAGGCATAACAAAAACCGAGATTATTGAAATATCTTGGGCAGAAAAGTTGACGAGATTCATAGGAGCAATATCTGGGATTTTAATGATACTGGGCTTTGGCGCTCTTTATATGGAATTTAAAACACCAGGCTTTGGCATTTTCGGTGTAATAGGCATTGTGCTTTTGGCAACCGTGTTTTTGGGGCAATATGCGAGCAGCCTACACGATAAACTACCTCTTGTTCTGCTTTGCCTAGGCGTTGTATTTATGCTTTTGGAAATTCTTGTTTTGCCAGGTGCCATGATTTGCGGTGCGCTTGGCATAGTATGCTTTGTAGCGGCTCTCGCTTTGTCTTTTGATGGTTCAAATTTGCCAGATTTTGTGCCTCAGGTAGGTTCTCTCTCAAATTGGCAATACGGTTTGATGTATATAATGATATGCGCGGTGCTGGCCTTGTCTTTGCCCATTGTAGCTTCAAAATATTTAATCCCAATGCTCCCAGATTCTTTAACTCCAATAAACAAAACAGATTTGTCCAAAGCACATTCCCCCGTTGAAGAATTTGTTGAGGAAATAAAAAAAGGCGATAAAGGCGTAGCCTTAACGGATTTGCGCCCTTGCGGTCATGCTAAATTTGGGGATAAGATGTTTGACGCTCAGTCTAGGAGCGATTTTATAGTTGCAGGTTCTGCGGTTAAAGTTGATTTTGTGGAAGCGGGCAAAGTGTGGGTGGTGAAGGAGGGGTGAGCAATGCTTTCAAAGGCGATTTTCAAAAAATTGGACGAGTATCTAAAAAAACACGAAGGACCCTGGCTAACAGAAAACTTTGAAGAAAGAGACGATTCCGCTATTTTGCTAAGGGGTCACCCTACCTTAAAAGCAGGGCAAGGAGAAAAGGGCAATGGAAGCCTAGAGCTTGACGCATTTTTGAAAAATAAAAAAATATTCTTCCATGTTCTTGCAGATTTAAAAGAAACTTCGGAAGGAAAGAAAGATAAAAAATTTCCTGAAATTTATAGAAAAGCCTTTGTTTCAAAGCAAATTTTTCACAATATTTTTGATGGAGATTTTGTTCCATCAAAAGACACTATATTTAAATTTGCCTTTGCACTTGATGCTACCGTCGAAGAAGCAAAAACTTTGCTAGGTTATGCTGGCTATGCTTTTGGAGATTGCATAAAAAGAGACTTGATTCTGAAATTCTGTTTTGAGAATAAAATAACAGATTTTTTGGAGATTAACGATATTTTAAAGCGGAAAAATCAGAAGGTGTTGGTGAAAGAGACGAAGAAGCACGAGGGGCGGAATCTTGTGGTTTTGGAGTAGGGTGGGTTAAACTTTAGAGGTTTGGATTTTCTTGAAGCTATTAAATATGCTGCTTGGAGAATGCAATTCATTTTCTCATTCTCTTAAATCTATCTTCTAATGTTTCTTCATCGCCTTTTCGCTTAAAGACACTTATGCCTCGAATTGAGCTATAATTTCCCAATTCTTTAGCCAAACCAGATAATTTCCATTCTGCATTTTTGTATGAAACTGTTCTATCGTCTTTACTTTCTATAACTATACATTCCATAACTGTACATTTTTTTTTTGGAACTCCCGTAAATTCCAATTTCGTACCTGGGTAGATTTCTACCTTGCTAAAAGTAAATCGTTTTTCTTCATCAGGATTTCTATCTATAAATTTTTCAGTTCTAGCAGATGAATTTTTTGGTAAAATTTGAATTTCAATTTCATTGCTTATTTTATTGGCTATTTGTTCGTTATATTCCTTTTTCAAGAACTCAATAAACAAATCTTTAACTTTATTGTTAAAAGAACCTTCGTGAATTTCGGTTTTCAATTTTTCGACTCGTTCTTCATTTTTACAAAAATCTAACATTTTATCTTCATCAAAAGGTTTTGCAATTAGGGATATGAATTCTATTGCTTCTTCTTTATTTTCACTAAAATTTGTTTCAAAAACTCGTACTAGATCACCATTATCATAATAATAAAATTGTAAATTTTCCCCAATAAATATCCCAAATTTTGGTTTTGGCTCATACCCACACATATAGTAAAGCAATTGTGATCTTGCACTTTTACCAGCTATGGTACTATTTTTAATTTCAATTACTATAATTGCCTTACCATTGTTTTTAATAGTGATGTCTGTCTTTGTAGAGGTGGAGCCTTTTTGAATTTTATCTTGAGATTTTATTTCCCCAGCAGCAACCGACCAATTTAATCTTCCAAAAAAATCTTCAACTATTGGTTGAATAGTCTTTTCTGGATGATTTTTAGCTTTGTTTATCTTAAAGCAAAAGTCATTCCAAATAGTTTTAAAGTCATTCCAAATAGTTTTATTCTCCATCTTTCAATTCTCCTGTTCTATTTATTTTTATCCCAGCCAACCTTTGGGGATAGACTTGGCAAGATTCGCATTGTGCAATATAGTAAATTTTAAATTAATATTTTTAAAATATTTTGACATTTCATCTCTAGTCATCTTTGCAAGTTTTGCATATATCTTATCTTTAATAACCCGCGTTTCAACGCAGTTGCAGCGAAATTCATTATTGCTCATAATGTGTCCACATACTAAGAATGCGTATATACTTTGTTTCCACAGTTACTTCGTAAACCAATCTATGCTGTTTATTTATTCGCCTTGAATAAACATTATTTCTATGGGGTTGTAACTTTTCATACTTCGGCGGATTTTGAAAAGGATTATTAGCTATAATGGAAAGCAGTTCACGAACCTCATTAAAACAAGGGCTGTTTTTTACAGTATCCCTATCTTTTTTCGCCGTATTCGTAAATTCAATGGTCCACACTAGAATCAGTTCCAAAAATTCTTCTCATCATAAATCTGTCCACTACCAATATGTTCAGCAGATGCCTTGTCCAGCTTTTCTAAAAATCCTGGAATCTGTTCAAAATACTTTTGGTCACTTTCAAAAGAATCGCCATCCAAAGATACCTCATTTTTCGCGGTATTTATTTTTTTTATGCTTATAATCCCCAAATCCGCAAGTGCCTGTAAAATGCCCATTGCTCCGTTTTTTAAAACGCTAACAGCCAACACCTGCGGCTCTGCCGAATACGCTATAGTAGCGGAATCTTTTACCAGCATAAAATACCTCTATTATATAATATACAAAATTTTAATTAATTAGAAATGAAAGCACTAAGTCAATCCCAACTTTACCCCATTAGCAATATTTTTTTCTAACTTACCACAAAATCACCAACAAAGGAGCGCACTATGCCTAAAAAACCACAACCAAAAAAAGTACCAGTACAAGAAAACTTCGCTGAGGCTTGGGAAGAGATAAAAAATGATCCCGATATATATTGCGTTGATGTTGAAATTGACAAAGATGATGTTATTTGTGCCTATAAAATTTTAAAAAATGGCAAATTGATGGGGTGGAGGCTTAGGAGAGAAGATGAGTTTCTTAAAGATTTGCCTGCGAATTACGATATGGC
>CAZIMU010000018.1:0-18512 GCA_964540355.1 uncultured Fibrobacteraceae bacterium
CGTTTTCATTTAATTTTGGCAAAAAGATTCTGAGGTCGGGATATTCTTTGTTGAAAGGTGGGTCTGCGAAAATCAAATCGTATTTTTCGGGGGACTCTGAATTTTGAGCGGCAAAGCGCAAAACATCGTTTCTGTGGCAAATAACTTTTTCTGTGATTTTCCATTTTTCTGCGGTTTCTTTTATAGCTTGCAAAAGGTTGCTCGAAATTTCAACCATTGCGGCAGAGCTTGCACCCCTTGATATGGCTTCAAAACCCACGGAGCCTGTGCCAGCATATAAATCCA
Source organism: uncultured Fibrobacteraceae bacterium (assembly GCA_964540355.1). Taxonomy (GTDB): domain Bacteria; phylum Fibrobacterota; class Fibrobacteria; order Fibrobacterales; family Fibrobacteraceae; genus Fibrimonas. The sequence goes on from CAZIMU010000018.1 coordinate 286, forward strand.
AAACCTTAAAGCCTTGAACGCAGCCAATAATGTTGAAAAGGGCTTCTCTGGTTTTTGAAGATGTGGGGCGAACACTTTTGTCTTTCAAGGGCAACAAGGCGCGCCCCCGCAAATCGCCTGCTGTTATACGCATTTAGCGGAGAACGAGGGACTCGAACCCCCAAGCCTTACGGCGGCGGTTTTCAAGACCGCTGACTTACCATTAGCCTAGTTCTCCAGATTATGGGGTTAATGTAGAAAAAATTTCTCCGCGCTTTCAACTGTTTGCATAATCAGCGTAGCTATAGTCATTGGACCAACGCCTCCAGGCACGGGTGTGTAGGCAGAGCATACAGAACTCAGGCCCTCTTTTTGAATGTCGCCTATTCCACCGTTATGGTAGCCTGCATCAATGGCTACCGATCCATTTTTTAACCACTCGGTTTTTATGAATTCCGGGATTCCAACCGATCCAACCACTATATCTGCTTGCTTGATTATGTTAGGCAAATTTTGAGTTTTGCTGTGGCAAATTGTGACCGTGCAATTTTTATTCAAGAGCATTGCAGCCATAGGCTTGCCCAGAATCGCGCTACGCCCAACCACAACGGCATATTTGCCTTCCAAGGGAATTTTGTAATGCTCCAAAAGAGTCATTATGCCTTTTGGGGTGGCAGAGCCATAAACTTGCTCTCCCATGCTCATAAGCCCAAAGCCTAGGGAGCTAACCCCATCAACGTCTTTCTCTATTGAAATTGCATCAAAGCATTTTCGCTCGTCTATCTGTTTTGGAACCGGATGTTGCAGCAAAATTCCGCGAACAAGGGGATTTTCGCCCAGTTCTTTTATTTTATTTAACAATTCTTCTGTTGTAGTAGAAGCTGGCAGCAATACTGGCAGGCTTTCCAAACCCACTCTTTTGCAAGCATTGCCCTTCATTTTAACATAAGTTGCGCTAGAAGGGTCGTCTCCAACCAAAATAGTGGCAAGAATGGATTTGTACCTACTTTTTTCATTAAGTGCCTGAACCCTGCTTTTGAGTTCCAGTTCAATTTGAGCCGCAAGAGCTTTGCCGTCTATGAGCATAATGGCGATAATATAGTAAGTAATGATTAATTCAATTTTCTATATTTATTCCATACTTTTAAAGGAGTTTTTGAGAATATGGCAAAAAAACCAAAATCAGAAATGATCATCGCAATGCAACTGATTGGCATGGAGCGATTTGAGGAAAGCGTAAATGAAAACATTATGAAAGATAAGGATTTGCTTCTTGCAATGAATTCCGTTGAGGATGTATTGGGGCATTTTCAGTGGAAAAAAAGCAAGCTGATGACTGAGGCTATTGACCGCTTCATTTTGCCTCGCCTTGAAAATTTTGATAACTTGGACAATATCAATGGAAGCTTTTTGGAATGGAAAAAGAAATGGCTTGAATACCACGACTATTTAACGGAAAAAGAACCCGAAAAAATGATAGCTCTAGAAGAGCAATACGATGAATCTGGAGAAAACCCCGAACTAGAAGAAATGACACTCCCTAAAGAATTTGAGTGGACCCCTGTTGACTACACTGCTGAACAATGGCAAGACATTGCAGACCTTAAGCAGCAGAGTTAAACCAGAAAAATAATTAACTGCCTTTCTCAAATCTCACAAACTGAACAACCGAAAGGCTTGAAAGGCCGAGTTTCTTTTGTTCTTCTGCCAAAATGTTAGAAACGGTTTTTTTGTCGTCTGTGTAAAAGGCCTGTTCCAAAAGGCAGAGTTGCTTTAGGGCTTTTTTGAGGCGACCCTCCACTGCACGGTCTAAAAATTCGGCTTTGGTTTTGCCTTCGTTTTTAACCTGCTCAAGCGCAATGCCTTTTTCCTTTTCAATGAGTTCAGGCTGCAAATCGCTTTCTTTCAGTGCAACTGGGTTAGACATAGTCACGTGCAAAGCAATGGTTTTTGCCACAGCTTTAACGGCATCTTTGCCGCCATTTGGGTTGCCTTCAAAAGCGAGCTTTACAACTGTGCCTATTTTACCTATGCTGTGAGAATCGCTGTGAGAATAATAGGCAACGGCTTCGTTTGCACCAATAGGCAAAACGGCAAATTTGCCAATTTCAATTTTCTCGCCTATTTTTGCCAGAACCTCGGATATGCGGTCTTTAACGGTGATTGAGCCAACCGGCAAACTGAGTGTTTCTTCTATTGTGCTTGCCTTGCTAGTTTTAATAGCCTCTGCAATATCAGAACCGAGTTTTAAAAAATCCTCGCCTTTGGAAACAAAATCTGTTTCGCAAGTTAATGTAAAGGCATAGGCTTTTGTGTCGGTGCTGCCAACAAATACGGAGCCTTCTTTTGCGTCTTTGTCTGCACGTTTCACGGCAACATCTGCACCTTGCTTGCGCAGGTACTCAACTGCTTTTTCAAGGTCGCCATCGCAAGCTGTTAGAGCTGCTTTGCATTTCATCATGCCCACGCCTGTTTTTTCGCGCAGGGTATTTACCATAGATGCGGTTATAGCTGCCATTATGCCTTCTCCTCGGCCGCTTTTTCTGCGGTCTTTTCTTTGCTGTTTGGTGAATTAAACGATGGATTTTGGCGTTGAACAACATTTGATGCCAAATAATCCACAATAAGCACAACGGAACGCAGAGCGTCGTCGTTTGCGGGAATTGGGTATTGAACAAGCTCTGGGTTTACATTTGTGTCGCAAATCCCGATTATGGGTATGCGCAAACGGCGCGCCTCAGAAACAGCGATATGCTCGTGGTTCAAATCGGTTATCACAACAACGCCGGGCAACTGGCTCATCTCTCTTATTCCGCCAAAAACGTTCAAAAGTTTTGAACGCTCGCGGTTTTTATCTAAAACTTCTTTTTTGCTCATTTGCCTGAAAATGCCTTGATTTTCCATATCGTCTATTTTGTCAATTTGCTTAATTGATTTGCGCACGGTTTGGAAATTGGTGAGCATTCCGCCAAGCCAGCGGTTTGTGACGTAAAAATGGTTGCATTTTGCGGCTGCGTCTTGCACGGCTTTTTGGGCGGTGGGTTTGGTGCCAACAAAAAGAACGGTGCGGTTATTGCCAGAAATTCTAGCTATAGCCTGAGCTGCTACATCTAAAAGCTGCCTAGTTTTTTCCAGATTCAGCACGTGTATGCTGTTTTTTTCGGTTAAAATGTAGGGTTTCATTTTTGGGTTCCAGCGTCTGGTTTGGTGCCCAAAGTGCGAGCCTGCGGCGAGCAGGTCTTCTATAGAAGGCAAATTAGCCATAATATCTCCATTTGGTTGTTCTTCCCAGCTGTTTATACATCCGAGCATTTCTGCCACCGAGGATGCTGAAACGCAGCCAGTGTTTTTTGTTGGTCTATAAATATAGAAAATTTAGGTGGGTTTGTCAATCCATTCGCCCAAAACATTTTTAAATTTAAAGCTGTATTGCAAACGGTCAAGGCCATCTTCAACATTTTTTTGCTTTTTTTCCCAAAAACGGAAAAGAAAGCCACCCAAAAATCTGGATAAGCCCTCTGCCTTTGAGCGCCGCCTTCCTCCAACGAGGCCTCCTCCCATGCTCCTTGCCGGCAAATTTGGAGCACCAATGCCCATATCCAAGATTTTTATCATTAAGGCTGGCGGAATATGCTGCAAATCGCAGCAAGTGGGTATTAAGCCCTCAAAACTGTAGCCCGGTATTGTTCCAGAAACCAACGGTTGATTGTGTTCCAAGCAGTTTATGCCGCTCATTTCGGCTTCGTTCAATGGGGCAACGGTCTTCAATTTGCGTATCCACGCCCCTTTTGTTGAATCCTGTACTTCTCTGCGGAGCGCGCCAAATTGATTGGCGGGCAAGAATGTTGCAAAACAGCTTGGGCATATATGCAAATTCAGTGAGCTTATATCTATGCGAACCGGCTCCTGCTTTGAACAAAAGGAACACAGCATTAAATTATGATGCCTCTGTCAAAATGTCTTTTAAATCTTTTGCAGTGCGGAGTTTTGCCATAGCAGATTCCCTGTATTGACGCACTTTTTCTTTTGTTAAACCTGTGGTTTGGGCAATTTCTTGCAAATTGTTTTTTGCGCCGGAATCAAAACCGTAAAACAGGTCTATAACCTTTAGCTCAGTTGGGGTTAAATACTCAGAGAGCAGCTTTTTTATCAAGCCCTTTTTGGTTTTTTGAAAAAACACGCTTGAAGCATCGTCTGAAGGATCCGGGGTTATGCTTATTAAGCTGGTATCGCCGTCTTCGCCTATGGGAGCATCCAAACTGGAAGATTTCACGCCCATTTGCAAAATTTTCTCTATTTCTTCGGCGTTGTAGCGGCTGTAGCCTTCCAAAGATTTTGGGTCAACAACTTGGGTTCCGCCAACAACCTGCTTTAGCCTGCCGCCTTTTCTCGCAAAACGGCGAAGTATAAGCTCTTTTTCTGCGGAAATACGCACCAAACGGGCTTTTTCGTTGATTGCCTTTATTATATTTTGCCTAACCCACCACACAGCATAGCTTATGAATTTTATGTTTTTTGAGGAATCAAAGCGAACTGCTGCCTCCATTAGCCCCAAATTGCCTTCGTTTATTAAATCGTTTAAATCCAATCCCTGCCCTTTGTAAAGGTTTGCAACGCGAATCACAAAACGCAAATTTGCCTTTACCAAATGGTTAAGGGCGGCTTTGTCGCCATTGGATACTTTTTGAAGCAAAAGATTTTCTTCGTCTCTTGTAAGCAAAGGTATTTGCGATATTTCATTCAAATATTGAAAATACACATTCCGCTTTATTTTGGGCTTTGCTTCTTTGACGATCTTTAAAGTCATACCTCAAATTTAATTTTTTTTATTGATTTTGTCAATAGTATAGGCAAATTTTCCGATTTTCTGCAAAAAAAAACGGATATATCTTCAAAAAAATCAGCTATTTGTCAAAAAATAGTCACTATTTTGTCTCTATTCTAAATCAAAATCCATAGCCGCAGAGCGATCTGGAAGTTCATTTTCAAAGGAATTATCAAAGAAATAGTCATTTTGCCTTGTTGAACCTATAACAGCGTGCCAAAGAGCACCTTCGGTATCTATTTTCTTGCGCTCGCTAACCACAAACACAAGAGGAACAAGGACAAATGCTCCATTGATGCTTCCTATCACCACATCGGTTTTGCCCGCCATTGCCGCGTGAACAGCATTTTCAGCAAGCTGAAAGCAGAAAATGGCATCGGAACTGTTTGCAGGAATACTCCTTATTATATAGCTAGGGTCTATGTACTTTATATTTATAACCTTGCCGATTGTCTTAAAATGCTCGGTTATTCTATCCACCAAAAAATGCCCTATATCGTGTTTTAGCACATTGCCGCTTGCATCCTTTGTAGCCGCCTCTTTGAATAAATCTTGCCCCGCACCCTCTGCCACAACCATAACGGCGTGGTCTTTGCGGTGCTTGAAAAAACGCCTGTCAAGTGCTTTTAAAAGCCCGTTGTGACCATCCATCACAAGGGGTACTTCTGGTATTATGCAAAAATTGGCAACAGTGCTTGCAAGGCTTGCATGGGCAGCTATAAAGCCAGAATCGCGCCCCATAATTTTCACCACCCCAAGCCCGTTTGGAATTCCATTAGCCTCAACGTGCGCGCTTTTTATTATTTCAGCGGCAGATTGAACACAGGTGTCAAAACCAAATGTGCGGTCTATCAGGTTCAAATCGTTGTCTATGGTTTTGGGAATACAAACCACGGAAATAGGGGCTTTTCTTTTGGTAATTTCTTTAACTATGTCTTGCGCTCCGCGCAGAGTGCCATCTCCGCCAACGCAAAAAAGAATGTTCACATTGAGCCGCTGCCAGAGAGTATCTACCATTACCTTTGGGTCTTGGTTACCCCTTGAGCTGCCTAATATGGTGCCACCGGCTTCGTGAATATCGTCAACTCCTTTAACCGTTAATTTCACTGGAGTAAGTCCGTAATGAGGATTTAACCCTTGATAGCCGTAGCGAATACCAAATATCTGCCTAACACCGTAATCGTAAGCTAAAACTTCAACCAAACCCTTTATAACATTGTTTAGCCCTGGGCATAGGCCTCCGCAGGTGACTATTGCCACCCTAGTTTGGGCAGGGTCGTGGAATAATTTTTTTCGCGGACCTGCTATCTCCAAAGAGGGAATCTCCTCTTTTCTATGCTTTAGGGATTCTATTTGCGCAATTTCTGTGGCAATGCTTATCCGGCTATTTTCATCCACAAAAGCCTGATCCTTAACTGGGGAGTCCAGTTCTGGCTTCCCTATAGAAGAAACATTCAAATTATACTTTTTTGGATGAGCACAAATTTCATTAAGATTCATGATTCTCCTCTTGACCTAACCATTCCATAGGGAGTAAAGTAGAAAATTAAATATAGAATTTTACTATATTGCAAATATGCGCGTATTTTTGTTTGCCATAGCTTTGGTGCTCGCTGTTTTAGGATGCAGTGATGGCAAGCTTAATTTACAGCTTGTTTTTTGGGGAGAACACGAGGATTCCAGTTCTAGCAATGTGCCCTATTCAAGCATAGAGATAAAACCAAATGAGCCGAAATCCAGCTCAAATGTTGAGATAACATTAAATAGCTCTAGCACAATAAAGATTAAGAACAGTAGCTCTAGCGAAGAAATACCTATAGTATATTCCTCAGGAGAAGAGCCTCCGGCACTTAGTTCCAGTTCCAGTTCTAATTCTAGTTCCAGTTCTGGTGGTAGAGGGGTTAGGTCTAGTTCTGCAAAAACGGATGGTTTGGGCAATACATATGTGGATTACCCTGCCCTTGAAGCAGGTGCAAAAGGGGTTTCTAGAGGCTGGGCAACGCGTTATTGGGATGGTTGTAAACCGCATTGCTCGTGGCTAGGGAATATTGTTGATACTAAAAATCCCAAGCTCTGGAATGGTATTTGCAAAAATTGCGATAAAAACAATAAAGAAGTAACCACCTATAAGAGGCATCCTAGTTGGACTGATGGCCAGTGGTATGCTGGTTATTTAAGCGTACCGAGCAGTTGCAACGATCCAACTGGCACTTATGCTTGCTGGGATATGGCACCCATAGCAATTAACGATACTCTCGCCTACGGATTTGCCGCGATGAACCCCAAGATAGCTGAATGTGGAACTTGCTATCAACTGGAATTTGACGGCAACTGGTACGATTTGGAAAATCCAAGACCAACCCATAGAGCTATCAAAGGAAAAACAATGATAGTTATGGCAAGCAATATAGGTGAAGATGTTAAATATGATGTTGAAATGAAATGGGGTGCTCTTAAAGGTACTCAGTTTGATATTCTGATTCCTGGCGGTGGAGTAGGAGCTTTCAATAGTTTTTCAAATCAGCTTGGACTCACTGTTAAAGATATGGGAGTGGGTTATGGTGGTTTGTTGAGCAATTGCATAGAAGGAGGGCTTGCTAATATGGGTATTAGAGATGGCTCCCATAGAGCAACTCTGGATCAATGGCAGGAATGTCTTAGAAATGAATGTAAAAGGGTTTTCAACGGGAAGGCAAAAGAACTTTACAACGGCTGTATGTGGCACGTGGATTGGCTTATGGCAGCAGATAACCCTACTCTCCATTACACAAAAGTAGAATGTCCAAAATATTTGAAAGAAAAATATTATTCAAAAATAGACACTGTACCTCCACCTTTGCCAAATCCATATCCACAAAACGGATTATGTATGATTGAAGGTAGCATAGAGTGCAAACAAACAGGATGGTATCCATAATATGAAAAGCCCCCTCATTGTAGTTATATTTTTGTTATTATTTTCCACCGCTGCTTTTAGCGATATGAACGTAGGAGATGTGGGAATAGAAGCCGATTTAGGTTATTCTTCTCCAAACAAAGGGCTTTTGGGTGCAAGAATCTCGCCTCTGCCCTGGTCTTTTGGTATAATATGGGGTTCACCATCTTTTTATGCAGACTATGCTGATTTTGGTCTTGCGTATTCTTATCATCTTAACGGCCGTACAGGATTTTATCTTTTTCAGAGCCATCACATTCTCAATTCCAAAGTGGGGAAAATTTGGGAAATCAATACCGGAGGCGGCTATCAAGATATTTGGATAAAGCACTTGCTCGGTTATGTGGAACTCGGAATCCCCCTTTATATTGGAGGATACCAAGTTTTTCGACATTACAGAGGAGGTATTCCAACCAATAGGAATAAAGACGGAGATCGAGCTTTAGTAGCATTCCGAGCTGGCTTTGGCATAGGTTATTGGTTTGACCTTTTTTAGAGCCTTACCAATTTTCGCCTAAAACTTCAAAATAAGCCTGCGGGTGCAAACAAGCTGGGCATAGCTTTGGAGCATCAGTAGCTTCGTGCAAGAAACCGCAATTACGGCAACGCCAAACAACTTTGCCATCTTTTTTGAACACTTTGCCAGCTTTCAAGTTGTTGTACAAATCGCGGTAGCGTTTTCCGTGCTGTTTTTCCGCAATGCATATATTTTCAAAGCAGGCAGCTACTTCGCCAAAGCCTTCTTCCTTGGCTATTTTCGCAAATTTAGGATATATCTCCTTCCATTCCTCTTCTTCGCCATTTGCCGAGGCTTCTAGGTTTTCAAGTGTTGTGCCGTTTTTGCCAGCAGGATAAGCAGCGGTAATTTCCACTCCACCACCTTGCAAAAAACTCCAAAAACGTTCTGCGTGTTCTTTTTCTTGGCTTGCAGTTTCTTCAAAAATTGAAGCTATTTGTACCAAGCCCTCTTTTTTTGCTATGCTTGCCCAGAATGTATAGCGATTGCGCGCCTGTGATTCACCGGCAAAAGCGGTGAGCAAATTTTTTTCGGTTTGCGAACCTTTTATATCTTTAGACATAATTATTCTCCTTTGGTTAAAAGGTAAATATAGTAAGTGTGATTACTTGGATATGAGTTAATCATTACTTACTATATTCATATTATGATTTCAAAAGATTTACTAGAGATTTTATGCTGCCCAATAACAAAGCAACCTTTGCAAGAAGGAGATGAGAATACCCTTGTTACAGCAGACAAAAAAATAGCTTACCCCATTAGAGGAGGTATTCCTGTTTTGCTTGCAGAAGAAGCTATGCAGCTTGAGAACTAAAAATGGTAAAGCTAGAACCCTCTTGGCTGAACTTGCTCTCTGACCTTTTTGAAACTCCATGGTTTGCAGAAATAAAAAATAAAATTGTACAAGAGAGAAAACAATACACCATTTATCCGCCTGCGAATTTATTTTTCAATGCAATGGATTTGTGCCCCGTGCCAAACACCAAGGTTGTTATCTTGGGGCAAGACCCTTATCACGGAACAGGGCAAGCTCACGGGCTTTCTTTTTCTGTTCCTCGCGGAGTAGGTATTCCTCCGAGTTTGCAAAATATTTACAAGGAGTTGGAAATGGATTTGGGAATTAAACCCGCAACCCACGGCAACTTGGAGAGTTGGGCAAAGCAAGGAGTTCTGCTGCTCAATTCATCTCTTTCTGTTAGAGCAAATCAGGCTGCATCGCATTTTTACATAGGTTGGGAACAATTCACAGATTCAATAATTCAAAGGCTTTCTGAGAGCAAAGAAAATTTAGTGTTTATGCTTTGGGGAAGCTTTGCCCGCAAGAAAAAATTTTTAATTGCTCAAAATAAAAACCACCTTGTGCTTGAAGCTCCGCATCCCTCGCCGCTCTCGGCATATCAAGGCTTTATAGGTTGCAAGCATTTCTCTAAAGCGAATCAGTTTTTACAAGCTCACGAACTTGGGACCGTTTGCTGGCAGTTGCCTGCTTGAGTTCAGAGCTTGTTACCTTAGCTTTAAGTTCAGAAGAAAATTTAAAATTCATGCTTTTACCAGTAGCTAGAGGTATAAGCTCTCCTGTTTGCAAATTGCGACCTACCCTTGGGTTGCAGGTCTTTGGAGAAAATGTACCAAAACCTCTTATCTTTAAAGATTTACCTTCTTTTATGGAATCTTTTACAGCACTAAAGAATTGCTCTATGGCAATTCTCACATTATCTCTTGTTATTCCGCATAATATAGCAGTTTCGTTAATCAAATCGTTTTTTGTTATTGGCATGGAAGAAATATAGTAAAAAAATTGCCAATAAATTTACCAGACCTAGACCCCTAAGGCTCTCCTAAAAAAAATTTTATTTTTTTTTCCCCCCCCAAAAAAATTTAAAAAACCTCTGAAAACATTTTTTAATTTTTTTTTTTTTCCCCCCCCCCCCCCCCTATTTTAATTCGGGGCTAAAAACTTCGGGTAAAAAATTCCGTACCTGCGGTGCAAGTAATCTTTTTCGTTGTATATGGGTTCCACCAGTTGCAGTTTGTTCGGGATGTTCTCTTTTGTTAAAGAGTCTGCGTATTCTTTAGCCCTTGCAGAGCCAAGTCTATAGCCTATTACCAAAATAGAATCACTCTCTTTTTTTACTTCAATTTCTTGAAATGCGAAAGATAAAATATTCTCTTTGCGCATATTCAAATAAAGAACCAAAGCTGCATAAACTATTAGCAACACGCCCGCTGTGCGAAGCAAAAAAAACAAGGTTTTCAATTACTTAATTTCCAAAAATGGCATTGGACCATTCCCACCTGTGTAAGTAGGTAGCTTGCCATCCCATTTTTCAATGCCTTTCAAATTAACATATTCCTTGCCACCCTGTGCGCGTATAGCCTCTGCTTGAATACGGATTGCCTCTGCCTCACCGCGAGCTTGGGCAATTTTTTGATCGGCTTCAACTTTTATTCTTTCCAAATTGTTTTTTGCCGTCAATGCTTTTTGCTCAGCAACCTGCTTGTCTTCAATAGCTTCGTTAAAGCCGCGGCTAAAATCAAAATTGGTTATTTGCACACCACCAGCATCAACTATTATATTATATTCCATAAGTTGCTTGGTTAGGCTCTCTGAAATTTCATTTTTAACCTGCTCGCGCATTGAAAGCAATTCCTCTGCCGTGTAGCGAGCAACAACAGCCTTAACCGTTTCTTGAATACGCGCTGCTATTATTTTATTTTCAACCTCCAAGCCAACCGTGGAGTATAGCTCGCTCAATTTATTTGGATCAAGGTGATAGTTAAGAGTCAGCACCGTAGAAACGGTTTGCATATTTTTAGAAGCCGCTGCTGCTGGAGCCTCGGCTTTTTGGGTACGAATATCAACTTTTGAAATAGTTTGCATAACGGGAACTTTAAAATGCAAACCCTCGCTTGTGACCGAAGTTATTTTTCCCCAAGTGAAAACAAGGGCTTTTTCACCTGCTCTAACTGTGTAAAAAGAACCAGATACCAAAACTGAGCCTATAACTGCAACTATTATGGCAAAAGTTAAATATCTGTAAGACTGCGGAACATAATTTTGATTAGACATGGCACTTAATTTAGAAATTTTTATTTGCGCACAACTCTAAAACTTATATAGCCGCCTACATTTTTTGAATCAGGTTTTTCGCCACGATGCTCATCAATTTTCTTGTTAAAACCCTTTAGTACTCTGTAATCTCCTTCAGAGCAAATAGGCTGGAGTCCCAAGCAATCGTTTGTCCATTCCCAATAATCAACGTTTCTCTGTATAATACCAGAAGAAGCTGCATTTTCCCACTCGGCTTCCGTAGGCAATTTTATGGCATTTGAGTCCAAACCCATTAAAACGGATAATTTTTTGCAAAATTCCACTGCATTGAACCAATTTACACCTTCAACAGGCAGAGTATCGTTTATTGTTCCATTTGAAGGATTTATGCCCATAACGGCTTTGTATTGGCTTTGTGTAACTAAGTTTTTGAGCATCCAGTCCAATTCTATGCCAAAACTGCTAGAACTTTTTGCCCTGCTACTAGAAGAAGGGCAATTTCCCCCTATGCAATTCTGTGAACTGGAAAAACCAGATTTATCATCAGAACCACCCCCTTCAACCTCTCCACAAGCCAAAAAAATTGCAAAAAAAGCAGGGGGTACGAGTAATTTTGCTATGCTCATAGGGGTAAAATAGAAAAAAATGCACTATTTTGCAAACAGTTGTTGACAAAATTCACTTTTTAGGATTTTTTTTCCCTTTTTTTACGTCTAAGTAAATGAGAGGAAAAAAGATGGGTTTTATAATAATTCTCCTAATAGGAGTTCAAATAGCTTTTGCGATTAACGTAGAGGCACCACCAGAAATTGCTGAACAGGTTTTGGCTTATGCAAATGAGGCTGGCGCAAGTGCTGAAAATGCAATTTTAAGGGTTAATATCGCAAAAAATAGAGAGTGCAATGCTTATAAATTGAAACTTATAGATATATATAATGGTAAAACCCTTAAAAAAATTGAATTTTGCTCCACAGAATTGCCAAATATTGAGTTGCAAAACGCAGTTTTGGAGATATTTGGGCATAATGTCAAGCGGCGGGAAGAGCCTTTAGTTGGTGAAAACGCAGTTTTGGCAATAATAGGGGCTGGTTTTGCAGCGGCAGGGCTTATACTCTATTATTCAAATCCGCCAAAACCGGTTTATGGCTATAAAATACACGAGGTAGAAAAATGACAGCACTCATAGCATGGAAAGAAGGTATGGCATTATCGCAACAACATTTGCAACAGTCGGATAAGTTTTTTTTGCGGCATATAAAAAATGCAGCAGGACTTCCAAAAGGGATACATTTTGGTTTTGGCAAGCTTGTTTTTGCAGAGGAGCTTATTCGGGAGGGGCTGCTTGCAATTAAAGAATGTGAGGCAATTTTTCCAAGCGGGCTTTCTTTTATGAACTATGAAAACCCGGCCGTGAAGATAGAGGCTAGAAATTTTGCCAAAATCTTTGATAAAAATTTGAATGTACTAGATGTGTATCTCGCTTTGGAATTGAACAACGCTGTGGAATTTTCGGAAGAACAAAGTAGCCGCTTTAAGGTTGTGTGGGAAAATTATACGGATTCGTATTCTGCTGGGAATTCCTTGCAAATGCCAATTTCCGTTCCTATGCCTGCAATAGTTTTTGCCAGTGAATCTTTAGATGGAAAGGAGTTTATTCCGCTTGTAAGGTTGCTGAGAAACATTCAGGGTTCTTTTGAAATAGACAAAAATTTTTACCCACCGCTAACATCAATAAACGGATATGAGTATTTCACCCAAAAATTAACGTATTTTGACAGGCTTTTGCAAAGCCGCATAGAGGGTATTTCTCATTCAAGGGAATTATTGCTTAGAGATTTGAAGTCCTTAAAAGCCGTACTCAACTGCCTTAAAAACACGGAAGGCACCCTGCCTTTTATGATTTTTTGCGAAATATCGCGTTTTTTGCAAGAATTTTATGAATACAAGCACATAGAATTCAATAAATCTTTCAACAAAATTTTCAACGCATTGAATGATTTTTTATTGTCGGAAAAAAAGGTTGCTTTTTTACAAAAACGTTTGCAGCAAGACGGGCAAATATTTTTTGCAGGTATCAAAGAACTGTGCATTAGCGAAGCTAAAAGCGTTTGGCTTGCGCTAGAGTCAAAGTTATCCCCCGAAGAAGCCATTAAATTTATGGGCGCCCAACTGAAAATTGCGCCCAAATCAAAATTATCCAGCATAGTGGTTAGCGCAACCCACGGCATAAACTGCATCCACACCATAACACCAGGAGCAATTCAAGAAATGCCAAACACCTTTTATTTCAAGCTAACAACAGATTCAAAATTGTGGAAAGATTTATGCGAAGAAAATGAAATCGGGATTTACTCCCCAACCGCGTTAAGAATAACATCAGTTGACATTTTAATGGAGAACGCTTTATGAGTAATATAATTCAAAGCAATCAGGTGGAAAATTTGGTTATCGCAATTCGCGGCGAACGCGTTATTTTGGATAGCGATGTAGCTATGCTGTATGGAGTAGAAACTAAAGAGATTAACCAAGCAGTTAAAAATAATTCTGATAAATTTCCAAAAGGATATGTATTTGAGCTTGAGGTACACGAGAAAATGGAACTGGTCAAAATTTTTGACCGGTTCAGTAAATTAAAACATTCAACTATTTCTCCCAAAGCCTTTACTGAAAAAGGGCTTTATATGCTTGCAACAATCCTAAAAAGTTCAAAGGCGACTCAAACTACTCTGGCAATAGTTGAAACCTTCACGAAAATAAGGGAATTATCTCGAAATGTTGTTGAATTAACAAAAAAACCGGAAAAAAAACACCAACATACGCTAATGCAAAAAAGCGGTGAAATAATTTCCGATGTTTTAGGTAGTAGTTTAGACGTTTCTGATACAGAAACAGATATTGAAATTAACCTTGCGTTATTGAAATTTAAACATAAAATCCATAGGAAAAAAGTATGACTACAAAATCCATAACCGAACTTTCTGAGCCTGTTTTTTGCTCTGTGCTTTTGTTGCCGCTTGAGGGCGAGGTTAGTGCTGAGGAAATTAAAAGGGAGTTTGCAGAAAAAATAAAGGAGTTTGCTAATGCTCTGGCGAATAATGGGTATTCCAGTTTTGAGATGGAAAATGCAAAATTTGCTCTTTGCGCTTGGATAGATGAATACATCTATGCTAACAGTTCAATATCTGCAAAATGGTTTTCACATTCACTTGCTTTAAGCGAATTTGGAGATGCCGAGGCAGGCAAGCATTTTTTTGACCGAATGGATACCTTGCATAAAAACGCAAATTACAATCAGTTGCTAGAACTTTATGCAAAGTGTATATTATTTGGATTTATGGGAAAGTTTAGAATGGAAGAACACGCAGAGCTAAAACAAATTCTGAATACCGCAATTTCAAAAACAGATATATTTTTGGAACCGATAAATTACAAACCCGCTTCAAAAACCAAACACATATTTTCTTTTAGACGAGGAATAAAAAATATTTTAATAACAGGCTCTTGCGAAACTCTGTGCAAGGAATATGCAAAAAAACAAAAACCACCCAAAGGCTATAAATACGTATATTCAGATATGAAAAATACCGATGGATTGCCATTTCTTGACGGAATTGTCACTATAAATCCTCTGAAAGCAAATCACAATACGGAATTTGAATTCAAAGCTCCAGTTTACAGAGTTGCAGATTTAGAAATCCCTGAAATAGATAAAACTTTGGATAGAAATTATGAATTTAACAGCAATCATTTAAACTATTATTTGTACAAATATTTTTTAGACGAAACCGCTTGCAAAAATATACTCTCGCTACCACGAAAACTTGAGCTATTCAAAACGGGCAATGCTTTTTACTCCCTGCCTTTCTTTTTGTTTCTGCAAAGTGAAAAGCCTCTTGCCTATAGCTTAACAAATAGAGTAGCGTTATTCTTGTTTTTAGCAAGCATTTTATTTTCAATTATATTTTTTGTTGTTTCTACAATTAACCAGCACAAAGAAGAAATAAAAACAGAAGCGATATTTTTATTGCAAAAACGCAAAATTGACAGCCTTAAAGTGATAGAAGATAGCCTTAAATTAGAATTTGAAAATAGGCTTAGAAATTTGGAACTTTGCTATCAAAAAGAGATTTTGGAAAAATTCCCGTTCAAAGAAGGCAAAATCCCATCTGTTGCAGAAGTGAGCGATTATTTTGGGAGTGATGGGGAATTTCAGAAATTTATGGATATAATAGATACCACCTCTGACGAAAGAATTAAATTCAATAAAAAAACGCTTGCGGAACTTGCGCAATTAAAAAACAGTTTATGGAGTGATATACCAGTTTCCATAGTTATAAAGGCTCCAAAAATTGCATCGGTGAAATTTTGGATAGATAGCCAATATGTGGATATTGAGCAGGGCGGTAGCAAAAGTATTGAATTGGTTTTTCCAATAAAAAACAGCAAGGGAATTGAACTAACCGCAAAAACCGCAAATAATGTTTTTTATGAGAGCATTAAGGGCGAATGGAGTTTGCTGAAAATTGGAGATAAGCACGAATTTTCTTTTATGGATAAAAGCTATTCAGTGGACATTGAACTACAAATTCACTGGCATCTGCCAAAAAACTCCCTAAAACCAAACGAATGGTTCGCCCTCCGTTTGGAACCAAATTTAATAAAAAATTTTTCTTTAACCCGTAACCTAGGAGAATAGAATATGGCTAATAGCTATCAAAATGAAATTCCGCCAGCGCGCATAAATATACAGCTTAGCGTGGATAGCGGAGGAGCGCAAAAGAAAATGGAGCTGCCTTTGAAATTGCTTGTGCTGGGCGATTTCAAAATGGACGGCGATGAATCACGGCTCATGGAGCGTGAGAAAATCAACATAAACAAGGATAACTTCGATGGAGTTATGGATTCTATGAATATAGAATTGAAAAGCCTTGGGCTTAAATTCAACAGCATGAAATCTTTTGAACCTATGGAAATTGTGAAGCAAGTTCCAAGCCTAAATCGCTTGATGGCTGTTCGCAATTTGATAAAGGATTTGGGTTCAAATTTGCTGGACAACAGGGAATTCCGAAAAAAAATGGAAAGCATTTTGAAAGATAAAAGTTCTATGAAAGAAATTTTAGGCGAACTTAAATTAATCCCAACTGAACTTTCACAAAACAAGGAATAGGAGGAACTATGGAAGAAACACAACTCTCTTCAGTTTATAAAAGCATAAATTTGGATTTGCCTGCCAAATTTGTTGATATTTCGGAATACAGCGATGTGGCTTCGCTTTACAAGTACAGCCCAAGTGAGCGTATAAGCTCTGCGCTAATGGCTTTCGTGCAAAGCGTTCTGGATAGCTCTGCAACCGTGGAAAAAATAGACAGAGCCTTTATAGATTCGCAAGTTGCGTGGATAGACAAAATTGTGAGCGAGCAATTGGATGCCATTATGCACAGCCCAGAATTTCAAAAGCTGGAATCTTCTTGGCGAGCTTTGCAGTTTTTGGTTCAACGCACGGATTTTAGAAGAAACGTGAAAATAGAACTGATAAGCGCAGACAAAGAATCTCTGAAATACGATTTTGAAGATTCGCCAGAGGTGATTCAGAGCGGGCTTTACCGCCATATTTACAGCGATGAATACGATACTCCGGGTGGCGAACCTTATGCCGCCATGATAGCAAACTATGAATTTGAAAACTCTGGGGACGATATTGATCTTTTGAAAAACATCTCCTCTGTTTCTGCCGCAGCGCATTGTTTGTTCATATCTTCTGTTGGTTCAAAATTCTTTGGAAAATCAGATATTGGAGATTTGCCAAAAATTGACGATTTGGAAAACTATATGGAAAGGGCGGAGTTCACAAAATGGAGAGGTTTCCGCAAAACAGACGATGCCCGCTACATAGGGCTGGTGTTGCCCAGATTTTTGCTGAGAAATCCTTATGGAGAAAGCAAAAATTCCAGAGGTTTTAACTATACTGAATCTGTTTTGGGCGAGGAGCACGAAAAATATTTGTGGGGAAATGCCGCTTTTGCCTTTGCGGTGAATATGGTGCGTTCTTTTATGGAAAACGGCTGGTGCGTTCAGATAAGGGGGCCAGAGAGCGGCGGCAAAGTTGAGGATTTGCCCATACATTTCTTTAATTCTGGCAAAGGTGCCCAAACAAAAATCCCAACGGAAATTTTAATTCCCGAAACTCGTGAATTTGAATTTGCAAAACAGGGTTTTATACCGCTAAGTTTTTACAAAAACCGCAGCTATGCTTGCTTTTTTTCGGCAAACTCAGCCCAAAAACCCGAAGAATACGATGATGCCCAGGCTACCGCAAATTCTAGGGTGAACTCTCGCCTGCCATATATATTCCTAACTGCAAGGCTTGCTCATTACCTCAAAGTTTTGCAAAGGGAAAATATAGGCGCAAGCAAAAGCGCAAGTGTTTTGGAATCGGAACTCAACAATTGGATTAAGGAACTTGTAACGGAAATGGAAAACCCAGGTCCTGAACTTGCCGCTACTCATCCTTTGAGTTTTGGGCAAGTGACGGTTGCCGAAAATCTAGACAATCCTGGATTTTTCAAGGTTACTCTTTCTGTTATTCCGCATTTCCAAGTTGAGGGCGTGAATGTGAATTTATCGCTTGTATCTAAAATGCCAGCGGCAAAACAGTAAAATGGTATGAGAGAAAATCTCCCTCTTTGGAAATTGGCTTTGAACGCCTCGCCGGATTCTTTTGGTCTTATGCCGGCAGGTTTTTCTTCGAGCCTTATTTCTTCGGGTGCTTCTTCGAATAATTCTCAGGTGACGAGCAATGGCTTTTCTGATGATAACAGTTTGGAAGATATAATGCCTCCAGATTGGAAGAAATATAATTATACCATTAAAAATTTCGATTCCACTCTATTGTCGGCTTATGACAGGTTAAAGCAGCTTT
>CAZIMU010000019.1:0-18353 GCA_964540355.1 uncultured Fibrobacteraceae bacterium
GGGTGGAAATTACGGGATGCCTGCCGCCCAAAATTTTTATGCGGTTGTCTCTATTGACATAAGGCTTGATAAATCCATAGCGGCGAGCGGCAAGGGCGAGCGAGGAGAGGCAGTCAAGTTCGGAGAGGGCAAAGGCTATTGCTTGTATATCTGCGCGCCATTCGTGTACTTTATCCCTTAGCTTGCAAAAAATTTTGTATTCTTTTTCAAACAACTGGCTCTCTGCGTTCAAAATGAAATTCTCCGCATCTTTCATCTCCGGCGTTATGTAGCGTTCGCCTGTGGAAAGGGTTTGCTTGCGGATATATTCGGGGGGAATTTTTTTGTGAGAGTGGGTGGCTGTTATTTCTATGTAGTAGCCAAAAACTTTGTTGTAGCCAACTTTTAAGGAGGGAATTCCGAGCCTTTCTTTTTCTTTTGATTCCAAATTCGCAAGCCAATTTTTTTTCCTTTTTATCTCCTGCCTAAAATCCTCAATTTCATCGCTTGCTCCCTCTCTTATCAAATTTCCCTCTTTTATTGTCAAGGGGAGTTCGTCTTTCAGCAAGGCGCAAATCTCTTGCCCTTTGCCTTTTGCAAGCTCCAGTTTGCTCGCTATTTCGCCAAACTTTTTGCCTTTCAATTTTTTTAATATCCTTGCAATATGCTCTGCCTGCAAAAGCGATTTTCCAAGGCTCTGCACATCGCGGGCATTTGCCCTTGAACTGCCAACGCGACCCATTGCGCGTTCCATATCGGGAATGGGTTTTAGAGCCTCTCCTATTTCGTCTATGGACATTGGGTTCTCAACCAATTCTTCCACGCAAGAAAGCCTGTCTAAAATATGTTCAATGGAAATTAGCGGGTGCGAAATCCACTCCCTTAAAGTGCGACCGCCCATAGCGGTTTTTGTGAAATCCATAACGGAGAGAAGCGTGGAGTTTGAGTCTTCGGGGTGAAGCGGGGCAGTAAGTTCAAGGTTGCGTTGGGTGGCTGGGTCAAGAGCCATGTAATCGCTCCAAGGGATGGACTCTATTTTTATTATGTGGCTAAGTCCCGATTTTTTTTGCTCCAAAAGATAAAAGAGCAGGGCACCGCTTGCGGAGATGCTCAAATCGGAGAGTTCGTTTTGAGTGCCAAAATGTTTTTCCAAAACGCTGTTGCAAAACTCAGCTTCAAATTGCTTTCTCGGGAGTTCCGTGAGCATTATTTTATCGTGGTTGATAAGGGCTTGAATGTTTGCGGATATTTCCGCACCGCTTGGCACCAGAATTTCTTTTGGGCTTCGCCTTGCAATTTCGCTTTCAATATTTGTTATTGAAGATTCCCCAACGGCAAAATATCCTGTGCTTATATCTGCGATAGCAAGAGCCGTGTTTGGGAAAAATGCCATTATATATGCGGATTGTTTTGCCTCCAAATTACTTTCGGAAAAGCTGGTTCCCGCAGAGATTACTTCTACAACTTCTCTTTTAACTATGCCTTTTGCGAGTTTTGGGTCTTCCATCTGTTCGCAAATAGCCACGCGGTAACCTGCCGAGAGCATTTTGGGAACATATCGCTCTGCGGCGTGGTAGGGAAATCCGCAAAGAGCCTGCTCTTTTGCTCCGCCATTGTTGCGGCTTGTGAGCGTTATTCCGAGAATTTTTGAAGCAACAACCGCATCGTTTTCAAAGAGTTCGTAGAAATCTCCCATTCTAAAAAACAACACGCAACCCGGGTGAGCCGCTTTTACATCGTAGTATTGTTTCATCAGGGGGGTCATATATGCAGAATATAGAAAAATTATCAATTAACATTCTGGCAATTCAAGCCTTTAAAGGTATCGCCATAGAAGTAAGTAGTAAGTTCATAAATATTACCTTCATCATCGGTAACAACATCATGCTCCTTGCTTTTGCATTTTAACACATATCCACCAGGGCAAGAATCAGAGAAAAAGCCATTTTCGTCTTCTTCACATCTTTTTTTAATTCGTTGTTTATCTTGGCTGACAGTGCTTCCAGAAATTTCTTGGCAAACTTCACCAGAATTCTGCCCGTTGATAGGTTCTTCAAACGTTGCAATGAATTTACACGCCGCTGTATTATTGCTACCGCTATCATTCGATGAGCAGGAAAATGTGAATGTCAAGGCAAGCCCAAGGGCTACCGAAAATGCGATTTTAGAGAATATGGTTCTCATATACGTCTCCATTGTTTAGGGTTATTTCCAAACGGAATTGCCTGAAATTGTTTATAGCCATAGCTGATTTTTTGGCTAATGCAAGTAAAAAGTTGTAAGTCCTTGTAATGTAAGGAGTTACTCCGCGTCAAGCGGGGGTGGGGTGGGGGTGGGGTGGGGTGGGGTGGGCAGATAAGTATGCTTAGAGCCTCTACGCGGGGCTCGGCAAAGCGGTATTTAGGGCTAGTGGTCATAACTACTTATATTTATTCCAAATGAATTTCAACCCTTGATTTCTGTAATACTGCATCTGGATATCAGAACTTATTAGAGTTATCTTATTGGCTATTGCGTGTGCAATTATCGTGTGGTCAAATGGATCTTTATGGTCTGGAATAGGCTCTATTCTCCCAAGTACAAGAATATGCTCTTTTTTAATGTAATCAACAGTAAATCCATATTCCTCTACTGATGCAAAAATATCCTCTGTCGTTTTCCACGTAGGCTTTTTAATTTTCCCTGCTCTCAGCAACAAAATAATTTCCTTTATGCTTTCGGAACTAATGTAAATTTTATTCTCATAATCGGTAATTATATCCAACACATCTTTATGAAGCTTATCCCTTTCTCGCATAGCAAAGAGGAATATATTCGTATCTATTAAATACCTCATATCACCTCAATACCGCTTTCATATCTAAAATTTTCAAATCCGAACCCTCAGGGTGTTTGAGCCACCATTCAGCCCACTTTGATAATTTCTTAGGCTTTCCATTCGCCTGTTTCATTTTGGTCTTTTGCATATTTGCCTCCTAGTTTCCAAAATCCATAGGAACAATATAGAAATTTCTACCTTACCCCTATGCTTTTTCTTCGCGGCTCCATTGCCGTTTCAAATTTTAGGCTCTCGCAATTTCCAGTAAAAGGAATAAACGCGGAATATTTGCACATAGCAGAAACCACAAGAGACCTAAGCCCAGAAGAACACAAAAAACTGGAAATACTCCTAGAATACGGCGAATGTAAAAAATCTGGTAAATCCTCAAATCCTGAAAATGACCAGCCTTTGGCTGTTCGCCAGCGAGAAAGTAGCGGAAGGGCGTGGGGTTCAGACGTTTTAATAGTCGCACCGCGAGCTGGCACAATCAGCCCTTGGAGTTCAAAGGCAACGGATATAGTGCATATATGCGGGCTTTCTGCCATTAAACGTATAGAGAGAGCGGTTGTTTGGACTTTTGCAGATGGACTGCCGCCAGAGAGCATGCTTTTTGACAGAATGACCGAGCAGATTTTTCACGAACAAAAAGAACTTGCCGCCTTATTCACCCACAATGAACCAAAACCACTCAGCAGAATTTCTGTTTTGGAACAGGGCAGAGCCGCTCTTGAAAAAGCCAATTCAGAACTTGGGCTTGCTCTTTCCAGCGATGAAATGGATTATTTAACGAATAGATTTAAAGGCTTAAAAAGAAACCCAAGCGATGTTGAACTTATGATGTTTGCACAGGCAAATTCCGAGCATTGCCGCCATAAAATATTCAATGCGCAGTGGGAAATAAATGGGGAAAAACAGGATTTATCCCTGTTTCAAATGATTAAAAATACCTACAAATGCTCGCCAGACGGCATTTTAAGCGCATACAAAGACAACGCCGCTGTGATGGAAGGTTTTGAAGCCGATCGCTTTTATGCAGAACCAACGAGCAATGAATATGCTTGGCACAGAGAACCTGTGCATATCTTGATGAAGGTGGAAACCCACAACCACCCAACGGCAATTAGCCCCTTCCCAGGTGCAGCAACCGGAAGCGGCGGCGAAATTAGAGACGAGGGCGCAACGGGCATAGGTTCAAAACCCAAAGCGGGTTTGTGCGGATTTTCTGTTTCCAATTTGAAAATACCGGGCTATGTTCAGCCTTGGGAACGGGATTTTGGAAAACCAGGCCGCATAGAAAGCCCTTTGCAAATAATGATAGACGGGCCTCTCGGCGCAGCGGCATTTAACAATGAATTTGGCAGACCGAATATCTGCGGTTATTTTAGAACTTATGAGCAAGAGGTGAACGGGAAAATTCGTGGCTACCACAAGCCCATAATGCTTGCGGGCGGAATAGGCAACATAAAAGCTCGCGATGTTCAAAAAGGCTTCCTCAAAGAAGGCGATTTGTTAATTGTGCTGGGAGGCCCTGCTATGCTCATTGGGCTGGGGGGAGGGGCGGCAAGCTCTATAGCAACCGGAAGCGGCGGCGAAGATTTGGATTTTGCAAGCGTTCAGCGCGGCAACCCAGAAATGCAGCGGCGATGCCAAGAGGTTATAGACCGTTGCTGGGCTTTGGAAGAAAAAAATCCCATAGCCTTTATCCACGATGTGGGGGCGGGGGGTCTTTCAAATGCACTCCCCGAATTGGTGAAAGACGCTGGCTTTGGCGGCAAATTCCGTTTGCGCGATATTCCAAGCGAAGAAAAGGGAATGAGCCCTCTGGAAATATGGTGCAACGAAGCTCAGGAACGTTATGTGCTGGCAATTTCCAAAGAAAGCCTGCCCATATTCAAAGAGCTATGCGAAAGAGAACGCTGCCCCTTTGCCGTAGCAGGCGAGGCCATAACGGAGCAGAATTTGATTTTAAGCGATGAGCATTTTGAAAACAATCCCATAGATATTCCAATTGAATTGCTGCTCGGCAACCCTCCGAAAATGCTCCGAAAAGATGCGGCAGCACACCCCGTCAGCTACGCTGACACCACGCTAGAAGCGGGGACTAATTTAAAAGAAATCGCAGAGCGAGTTCTATCGCATCCCGCTGTGGCAGACAAGGGATTTTTAATAACGATAGGCGACCGTTCCGTAACAGGCATGGTTGTTAGGGAACAGATGGTTGGTCCTTGGCAGGTTCCTGTTGCGGACTGCGCGGTAACAACGAGCACCTTGGATTCCACAAAAGGAGAGGCTTTTTCAATTGGGGAACGCACTCCGCTTGCCTCGCTTAATTCAGCGGCTGCTGCTAGAATGGCAGTGGCGGAGGCAATAACAAATATAGCTACGGCAAAAATAAGCCATATTTCAAAAATTCGCCTCTCCGCAAACTGGATGGCGAACCCTGCGACAGCAGGGGAGGGAGCCGCTTTATACGAGGCTGTTCAAGCTATTGGAATGGACTTTTGCCCCAAACTCAGTATTGCAATTCCCGTTGGCAAAGACTCAATGAGCATGAGTACAATTTGGGAAGAAAAGGGGGAGAAAAAAGTCGTAACTTCGCCTGTTTCCTTAATAGTAAGTGCATTTGCTCCTTGCGAAGATGTCCGCAAAAGTTTAACTCCAGAACTCCAAAAAGTTGAAAATTCAATCCTAATTCTGGCGGATTTAGGTCAGGGCAAGAACAGAATGGGCGGTTCAATAGTTTGCGAGGTGTTCAACCAAATAGGCGGCGAAGTTCCAGATGCAGATGCGCAAATATTAAAACAATTCTTCAATGCAGTCCAAACCCTAAACGCAGAAAACAAAATCATAGCTTACCACGACCGCTCCGATGGCGGCTTATTCACAACTCTAACAGAAATGGCTTTTGCCGGACACATAGGAATAGAGTTGGAACAAAAAACCGTTGAATTTCTTTTTAACGAAGAATTAGGTGCTGTTTTGCAAATTAAAGAAAGTGATTTTGGAGCGGCTTGCAAGTTGTTCCCATTTGAAAAAATCGGAAAATTGACAGATGATTTCTGTTTAAAGATAGGCGAATACAAGGAAAATTTATCCGAACTGAGAAAACTCTGGAGCAGAACTTCTTTTGAAATAGCAAAACTCCGCGACAACCCAGACTGCGCAAAACAGGAATACGAATGGAAATGCAGCAAGCAGGATAAAGGCATAACGCATAGCACAAATACCCCATCATACCCCATACCCTATACCCCATATCCCCAAAAACCCCTCATCGCGATCCTTCGCGAGCAAGGCGTGAATGGAGAAGTGGAAATGGCTGCAGCCTTTGACAAAGCCGGATTCAAAGCAATAGATGTTCACACAGGCGATATTATAAATGGCAAAATGGATTTAAGCGAATTTTCCGGTTTGGTGGCTTGTGGTGGTTTTAGCTATGGAGATGTTTTAGGAGCAGGGGAGGGTTGGGCAAAGAGCATTTTGTTCAATGAAAGGGCACGTGATGTTTTTCAGAAATTCTTTGAGAGAAAAGATACTTTCTCGCTAGGTGTTTGCAATGGCTGCCAAATGCTTTCCAACTTGAAAGACATTATACCGGGTGCCGCCCATTGGCCTAAATTCAAGCAAAATTTATCTGAACGCTTTGAGGCTCGCTTTGTGAGCGTTAAAATTGAAAAATCTCCCTCTGTTCTGCTAAAGGGAATGGAGAACTGGGTTATTCCAATACCGGTAGCGCACGGAGAGGGGAGAGCGGAATTTGCAAGCAATGAGGATTTGGAAAAGAGCCTGATTAGTATTCGCTATGTTGATAATAATCACAAGCCAACGGAAATATATCCGCTAAACCCAAACGGCAGCCCAAACGGCATAACCGGTTTAACCACAGAAGACGGCAGGGTTCTAATTTTAATGCCACACCCTGAGCGGGCATTTAGGATGCTCCAAAACACTTGGACAAAGCAGTTGGAAGGAGACGGCTATTGGATGCAGATGTTTAGAAATGCTAGGGAGTTTGTAAACTAACCCCCATTTATCACAGCACCGTGAAATCTATAAATGTTTGAATATCTCCCTCAGCAATAGTTGCAACTCTCCACTCGTCATTGTCTTTGGTTTTCACCACAATACGCAGTTTGTATTGTCCGGGGGCTACGGTGCTTGGGACTTTGTATGTTGCTGTCCTACTGGTACCGCTATTTGCGTTTAGGGATATTTCCCAAGTGTTCAAAATCGCTACTATATTGTTGTCGTAATCCATTAAGGCTACGCCCGCTGTGGCAGAGAAAGTTTCGGATGATACATTTCTCAATATGCTGCTAACTTTGAATCCCTCGTTTATGGATGCGGAGGCTTTTTCGGATTCTAATTTTCCAAGCCATAAACCATAACCGCCGCCTTTTACTCCTGTTTCGGTTTCTTCGGTTACGGTGAATGGAATACTTTTTGGAACATTTGGCAAAGACCGCGTGACGGTTTTCCAGTCCGTTTCTCCGTTCATTTTGCTGACTATTCTTAAATTGTATTGCCCTGCTTTTACGCTATATGGTACAGAAAATTTTATTGTTGAAGTGCGTGTGCTTCTAGGGGTTAGAGCATTGTAATTTATAGTTCCTATGACTGACACAATGTTTCCGCTGTTATTTACCAATGCTACTCCTAACTGACCGCCGAGGAAAATGCCAGCGTTATATATTTTGGCAGTAACGGTAATCCCATCACTTTGAGATACCGTTGTTTTGCTTACGGTAAAGCTGTCTAATGCCATTTCGTTGCTGCCAATGCTGCCAGCATCGGGTTTGACATTGATTTCTATATAATTGTTATGTTTATAAACTCTTCCTTCACCGAGGTCTATATTATTAAGAGAATACCACCCATCATATCTGCCACTCCACCCTGGGTTGATATGAAATTTGCCAGCGTTGTCGTAACCATCCACAACAAAGGCGTGAGCACTCTCACGGCTATAATTTTCATCATCACCGTTCGGCTCAGAGGTACCTTGATAATATACTGGAAGCCCTAAATCCAACTGTTGCCGTATTATTGCCTCCCATTCGGCATCGCTGTAATATGCACGGTAGAGGAATTGGTAGCTTTTGTCATATCCAAAATTGCTGACAAGTGCCATCCTTTTGCCACTTACGCCCCTTGCCAAGCCGTAATGGTACATAATTGTAGCTACGGCAAGGCGTTGCTGCTCGGTGCCTGGGTTTGCGGTGGTATATTCATTTAGCATATTATCCCAGTCATACGCTACATCCAAACTCGTTAGCGGAACAGGGAAGTTGCCGCCCGTAGTATTTACGACTGAGCTTTCTCCCTTTCCACGTGGCGGATATTTGTGAAACTTCATTATTTGTACCTTAGCAGTAGTTTCGCAATTGGCAGGTTTGCGGTAACCATCCACAATAGGGAATAACTCTTTGTATATGCCACCCTGATCCCACTTTGTTTTCAGCAATGGTGCAACAATGATACTGCTTTGCTGCTGGCTGGAACTGCTTGCTTTGGTGCTGCTCAATTTGAGGCTAGACGAGGAATAGTTGTCCTCTTGTTCGCTGGAACTGCTGCCGTTTAGCCATTCATCAAATTCTTCCCAGCTGTGGTTGCCGCAGGAGAGGGTGAGGGTGGTGGCGAGTGCTAGGGCGGCGGTGAGGGCGAGTTTTGCGAGTTTGCTGTTCATTTGGTTACCTCTGTGGTTAGTAGGTTTAAGTGTGAAATTCTGTGAATTCTGGTTCAGACAAATTAAATGTGGTTGTCTATCCTTCTTCAACCCCCCACAACCCAATTCATGCAGCTTTCCTTGCTTTCCCCACTTCCCGGAAAATCAAGCCCCTGAGTGCCTTTTTGCAATAGCTCAAAGGTTTTTCCATTCGCAGAAAAAGCAGTTTTTGCTGTTTTTAGCAGAGTTTCGTAACTCCATTTACTATAATTAGTTGCGAGTAATATAATCCCATTATTCTCAAGAATTTTCACCGCCTTCTCCGCCAAATCGCCAAAATCTTTTGCAAGGCTAAAAGTCTCTTTGCTGTTCTTTGCAAAACTAGGCGGGTCTATTGCTATTGCTCCAAATTTCTTTCCTTTTTTTATAGCCCAGTCAATATATTCCTCCGCACTACCGCAAAAGAACTCGCCTCGGTTCGGTTCTATTTCGTTCAACAGATAATTTTCCTTGCCCTTATTTAAATTCTTTTTGCTAATATCAACATTCACCACCTTTGCCGATTTGTGTTTTCGGGCATAAAGGGCAAAAGAGCAGGTGTAGGCAAATAAATTCAGAACATCTCTGTCTGCACAGTTATTTGCAAAAAATAATCTAGCATCGCGCATATCCAAAAATAAACCCGGGTTCAGGGTGTCTAATAAATCAACGGCGAATTTAATATCGTTTTCGCAAACAATGGTTTTTGAATTATCCCCAAATACCTTTTTAATTTGCTTGTAATCAACAAACCTGTATTTTACCGCGATAAATTCGGGATTGAGTACTTCTATTAAAAAATCTACTATTTCTGCTTCAAATTCTGAAAATTCTGTGGTGAAAAACTGAATTTGATAATGGTTTGCGTATTTATCAATAACAAGACCATCCAAGCCGTCTGCAATCCCATTGCAAAGTCTATAAGCATTGGTGGTAGCTAGTAAATGTCTTCGCTTGTCAAAAGCTTTTATGAGGGCTATTTGCATGTGTCTGTTATCCCCTGCGAAATTCTCATCGCACAAAAATTTGGTCCGCACATAGAGCAGTATTTTCCATTGCCACTGGCAGATTCATTGTGATAAGCCTCTGCGATTTCTGGATCTAACGATAGGGCAAATTGGTCTTCCCAACGAAAATCAAAACGGGCACGGCTAAGGGCTTTGTCTCTTAATAGGGCTTGCTCATTGCCCTTGGCAATATCGGCGGCGTGAGCGGCAAGTTTATATGTTATTACCCCTG
Source organism: uncultured Fibrobacteraceae bacterium (assembly GCA_964540355.1). Lineage (GTDB taxonomy): Bacteria > Fibrobacterota > Fibrobacteria > Fibrobacterales > Fibrobacteraceae > Fibrimonas. The sequence goes on from CAZIMU010000019.1 coordinate 9,744, forward strand.
TACGAACATCTTGCTTGTTTGGCAAACCCAAGTGTTCTTTTGGAGTTACATAACAGAGCATGGCGGTGCCTAACATTCCAATTAGGGCAGCACCTATACCGCTTGTTATGTGGTCATATCCAGGGGCAATATCGGTTACCAAGGGGCCTAAAGTGTAAAAGGGTGCGCCGTGGCATAGCTTTAATTGCAAATCCATATTCTCTTTTATCTTATTCAGCGGCACGTGACCTGGGCCTTCGATGAGAACTTGAACGCCCAAATCCCAAGCCACTTTTGTCAATTCGCCCAAAGTTTTCAGTTCCGCAAACTGAGCCTCATCGTTGGAATCCGCGATGCTTCCGGGGCGCAGTCCATCGCCTAGAGAAACGGCTATATCGTATTCTCTTAAAATTTCGCAAATCTCTTTGAAATGGGTGTATAGAAAATTTTCCTGTTCGTTTTTCTGCATCCAGCAAGCCATTAAAGAGCCGCCGCGAGAAACTATGCCTGTTGTTCTTTTTAACGCAAGGGGAATGCAATCCCTTAAAAGACCTGCGTGAATGGTGAAATAATCCACGCCTTGCTCGGCTTGCTCAATAAGAGTTTGCTTGTAAATTTCCCAGGTTAAATTAGCTGGATTGCCGCCCGCTTTTTCCAGTGCTTGGTAAATGGGAACGGTGCCGATTGGAACGGGGCATTTTCTGAGAATTGCCTCGCGGGTTTCGCTTATATTTTTGCCTGTGCTTAAATCCATAACGGTATCTGCGCCAAGTTTTACCGCATAAGACATTTTTTCAACTTCTTCTTCAATGGAACTGCCTAGTGCTGAATTGCCTATATTCGCATTTATTTTCACCAAGAACTTTGAACCTATAATCATAGGCTCACATTCGGGATGTTTTTTGTTCGCAGGCAAAACCGCACTGCCCCCGGCAAGCTCTGCTAACACGACTTTTGGCTCAACTCCCTCTCTAATCGCAACATATTCCATTTGCGGCGTGATTATGCCTTTTAGTGCCGCTTCGCGTTGTGTTTGGAATGGGGTAGTGGGGGGGCAAAAACTGGAACCTCCCGATGTGTCATATAATTTTATAGAAGGTATTTCCTTGTCGTTTAGGCAAATTTCCCGCATACCGACCTTAATCTCTGGATATAATGTACCTTGAACGACCATCTATCCTCCCTGCGCGGCGCCAATGGCTAAAATGCGGTCTCCGCTTTCCAGACAAAACTTTTCCCATTCAGATTTTGGAATAACTTTGTCGTTTACAGCAATGGCAATGCCCTCTATGCTTGCAACAGGGCAGTCAAACTCTGCGGCAGCCCATTCTCCAAGGTTTGTGAAGTTTGCTTCTTCCACCTATTATGCTCTCTGCAATTTCAAAACTCTGGTATCTGCCATAAAATCGTGCAAGGCTCTTTTTTCGGTGTCAAATGCGGCGAGCAAACAACCTGCTCCAAATAGGGAACTTGAAAAGAAACCTACAAAAGCTCGTAAAAATGCGCGGTTCCAGGTTATGGCTTCTCCGTTTGAGCAAACAACAGCAAGCCCTAGGGCTATTTTGCCGGGCGTTCCAGAATAGTTTTTCACAAAAAAAGAATCGTAAAAAAACATAAGGCTAAAAAAGAAGAATAGGGTAGGCATTAGTTCAGCCATCGTTGTTTGCGGAGTTACTTCAGAAATTACGCCAAAATGCATATGCAGGGGAGTTAGCAAAATAAATATAAGATCCAATATGATGAAATCTATAGAAAAGGCACATAACCGTACCCAGAAACCAGCATAGCTTACTTTTCTTTCGCTTGGCTTTGGTAAAACTTTTTCTTCTAAAATATCCTTTATTGTTTCTACTTGGAATTCCGCTTTGAGCGCTGCTTCAACTGTGCCCCAAGGTATCCAGTCATTAAATCCGCTTTTCCATACAAGCGTTTCTGGAGGCAGTGCGCCTTGATCTGCAAATACGAGCATTTGCCTATTAGACCAAGGTCCAATTCTTCTTTTGCCTTCGGGCTTTGCTGGGTCTATATAATACCAATCCATAATTTAATCCTTTTTTGTGCAGATGGCAGGAATGTCTTCGCCTTCGGGAATAATTCTGCCGCCAACATTGTCACAATCGCTTTTGGAAAAAACATGAATACTCTTGCACATTGTTATTGTTCCGTCTTCTTCCAATATACAAAATTCCATCTTTGGCGCAGATGGAAAACCACTGCTGCAAGAGATTAATAAAAGCACAGAGGCAATAAAAAAGCCTAGTTTTACCATATTCCGCATTTTAAATCCCCTGTAATTTTGTTGTTGACTGTTACGGGTATTGGATAACGATATAAATTACCATCTTTAATAGGTTCAAGATTTGGGAAATTATAACCACTATCGCCACCATTAGGTCTTATATCAGAATCCTTATCTCCTTCTTTATATCCATCAATTTCAATGGAGAAATTGGTACGTTGAGGAGTGTCACAACTGATATAATAATCTTCTTTTTTAGTCTCGCAAGCGAAATCAACAATAGTTTTTCCGCTTTTGAAAGTGAGCTGATCTCTTTTATCTCTATTCGCCTCTTTGCATCCATCCCATTTAATATAACGTGCTACATTCACTTTTGGGCATGCCACAGAATCTATCTTATTACCGTTATTAGTGCTACATGTTATTCTCGCCTTTATATTATTTAAATCACCGACAGAATTTGTCAAAGGAAAAGAACTGCTTGATGAGTACGTAGTGCCATTGAGAGTATATTCTATTTTAGTACAACGCCCGTAACTATTGTCAATTTCAATGCCTACGGTCAATGTATCAATACTACGCATAGTTTCTTTTGAATTTCCAGAGAGTTCGCATTTTCCTATTTTATAATCAGGCAAAACCTCTGCGCTTATGCCGTCTAGTACAAGTTCATCTGGGATAAGTGGACACTTTACAACGGCAGTTACTCTAACTGATGAGCCAGACTTTGTGCCGAGCATTGATACACTGTCTATTTTTACTTTAATATTGCCATCATTACATCCAGAGATTATTTCTATTGTATTGTTAATATATGTAGAATCAATCTTTTTGCCGCTAAAGAAATAATAATTTGTGTCTTTCCCATTATAACTTACATAGTCGTATTTCTTAAAAGATAACTTACCTTTTATTTTTGGTCCCTCAATGGAATCCACTCTTAACGCACTGCAAGGTATTGTGTCTAGCTTGTACGATGTTGTTCCGCAAGTCGCAGTTGCTTTAGCAATAATGGTATCATTTTTAGAATACGACAATCCCGGAATGTAAGATGCTAAAATAGGATATTCGCCGGGAACCAACGTTGTTTGCGGAGTTGGCAATATTTTCGGGACACAACCTTCTTTTCCAGCTATATCAACTGAAGCTGGATCAAAAGTAAAGCTCAAAGTTGATTTTTCACCGTAAGAAACTTTTTCGGGAGTCCATTTACAAGTAAATTTCATAGGAACAGATTTTACTGTTAATGACTTGCATTTATGGGATATAGTTTTGTCTCCGCAAGTAACAGCAGCTTCGGCAACAATAATTGCATCTTTTGAATATGACAATCCCGGAATAGTAGATGCGGAAATGGTATATTCATTTTCAGTGACCAATTCTTTGGTTCCATAAGATATTTTTTTCAAAGAGCAACCTTCTCCTTGAGCTATGTTGTCTGACTTAAAAGCAAAAGATAAAATAGCTTCTTCACCGTATTTAACTGTTTCGTGATTCCATCCGCAAGTAAAGCTGATGCATGCCGTTGAGTCTGGTTTTTCTTCTCCGTCAATTATATAGCACGAGCTTCTGCTTATTTCATAGCAAGATTCTTCAACAAAGCATTTAACTTTTGCGTCAATGTCAACGCCGGCTTTCTCTAAAGAATCCATAACCTTAACTAAACTATCTGATATACCCAACTTAGTTATCTCACCAGGTTTAAGCTCTTTAAAGCCTTCGTTTGAGCAATTAAAAAGGAATACGCACAGCAACAGTGCGGCAAAGGGTAGGGGATAAAGGAACTTTCTCATTTTCTATTCTCCACTAAAAAAAGAAACTAACTATGCCAGCAACACCAAATGTTCCAGCAGAAATATAAAGACCATTTCTTGCAAACTTGCTTTTTTCCAAGCCGCTCACTTTGTCATCATAAGACCCAGCTTTCTCCTTATGAGTAGCAGCTTCTCCAGCCATAGCCGCTTTTAATGTTTCGCTATATAGCGTATTTGCTTCTTCGGTTTTGGATTTTACAGATCTATCTTGCCAATATCCAAGCCCTAGGCTTACCGCAGAAAGCACAAAAGCTGTTGCACGGAAAATTCTCTTTCCTGTCCAAAAGGGTGGACCAACTTTTACCTTTTTCATAGCGTACGAAGAATCTAAATCTCTGTATTTCAGCTTGCCGTTTAGCAAAGAATCCACAGTTGTTGCCCATTGCGAATAACCTTCACGCCAGTCAAAACCTTCTATGGCTTTGAAAGCACCAACAGCAGGAACTTCTTTGTCTTCGTAATATATATGAGCCTTTTTTGCGCCCGGATACATCTTTACACCGTCAACGACAAAAGGGTAGTTCACATAATCTATGCTGGCTGTGAAACCATCTGTTTCTTTGTCTATTGTTTCTGCTTGGCGCTGCTTCATTTTAATTATGCCGTGATAATCAAAAGGTACGTTTGAACTGAGGTCTTTTACGTTAATTTGCAATTCCTCTTTTTTTTCGTTGTATTCGCCTATTGTCATCGGAAATTTTTTTCTTTCGGTGCTTAAAACTTGCGACTCTTCCTTGAACATATAATCTTGCATTAGCTCGCAGGCTCTTTCCATGCGTTTTACATAAAGCATATTTTTCTTATCAAGGGTTTCTATATAGCTTGAATCTACTTGCAATTTCGCAAGCAGGCTGTTTATTCTTGCGCTCATAACATTCATATCGGATATTTTGCCCTTGAATACGTCCATGCGTTTTTTATACTCGTTTATGTCATTTTCGTTTTTTTGCAATAATACACCCCATTCAGGTTGAATATCTTGGCTCAACTTTATGGTGGTTTTGAGTTTATCCATCATTTTTTTTTCTTTTGCGTTATGTTGCTTTTCAAGAGAGATAATTTTAAGTTGTTTGTTCCTTTCTGTGCCGAACTCTGAATTTATAACGCTTTTCGCGGAATCCAGTGATAGCCTTCCGGGTAAAAGCAATTTGGCGGCTAATTCTATGCTATCTAAGTAAGCCTCATAGGATGGGTAGCCGTCTTTAGGGAGGTTAGCCGTAGCCTGTTGTTGTGGCTGTGCCTGCTGTACCTGTTGTGGTTGCGCTTCTTGCGGCTGTACCTCTGGCTGTTGCTGCGCTTGTTGTGCAGCTTTGAGCTGGGCAGCAAAACCCTGCGGTATTTCTTCTGGCGATAAAATTTGCGGTGGCGGCGGTTGAGAAGGAGGAGCCTCCGCTTCAAGCTCTTGAGCAAACGAATAACCGCATAACAATAACACCAACGCCAATAACGCCATAAAACCCCTATATTAGATATTCTTAAATATAGAAATAATATAGAAAACTATATTGGTATTGTTGAGAAAATATTGCTGATAATGGCTATTATGTTAACTAGATTTTATCCTCTATGCAACGGACGCTGCACAGCATCTTCTTTTCTTTGGTATGTCTAATTACGTCACCGTCGTAGTTGTATATGAACCAATTGTCGGCTTTGCTTTCATCGTACTCCGTGCTACTCCACCATACGCCGTGTTCGCCAATACCTTCAAAGGTGCCATCTGATTTGCAGCTCCCAGCTGGCAAGGCGGCAAAGTTGTAGTCATCTGTGCCTAGCATATCGCCGAGCTTGTTCTTGTCTTTATTCCACTCTTTTTTAGCTTTGAGTTTTTCTCCAGCAAATTCATCGCCAGCATCATCGCTGCTTGCAAAATCCAGAAGTGCCTGCCATTCCTGCCTGCTTGGCAAATGCCAACCTGCGGGGCAAGCCTTCTTTGCCGTCTCAAAATCATACAATCTGCCATACTTTTCGCCGTTAGCATTATCATCGTCGTAGCACTTGCTGCCTTCCTCAGCATAAGCCAAATTTTCTGCCATCCAAGTCTGCTCGCCTATTTTGGCGGTTTTATATACCCTGCCGTCTCTAGGGTCTGTAAATGTGTTGCTCATGTTCTAAATATAGTAAATTCCCCCTAAAAATTTATATATTCCAGCAATGTTTTGCCTAACCATAGCCGGATTTGACCCAAGCGGGGGTGCGGGTATTTTGGCAGATATAAAAGCCTTTGAACATTCCAAAATTTACGGGCAGGCGGTTTGTACCGCTTTAACCATTCAAAACGAGGAGCATTTTGAAAAACCTAATTGGGTTTCTTGGGAGTGCATAAAGTCGCAACTAGAGATACTTTCAAAAGTTAGGACTTTTAATTATGTGAAAGTAGGGCTTGTGGAAAGCCCTCAAATCTTGGAAAAAATTTTGAAATGGCTGCGCAAAAAATACCCAAAAACCTTTATCCTTTGGGACCCTATCTTAAAATCCAGCAGCGGTTTTGAATTTCACAAGCAAAATGCTATAACTTGGCAAAAATTATTCACTTATGTAAACTTGATAACTCCAAATTTACCAGAAGCGGAATTTTTAGGTATCTCCAAAGGTTCTTTGAAAACAACCGTTTTAGTAAAAGGTGGGCATTGCTCTAACTCTAAGAATAGCAATGACTTACTATACTTTCCCAAATCACCTGCCCCTATAAAATTTACTGCCAAACGCATTAAAGGCGTTGAGAGGCATGGTAGCGGTTGCACCCTCTCTGCCCTAGTGCTTGCAAACCTAGCTCTTGGCTGCAATTTGGAAATGGCAATCTTAAAGGCAAAAAAGGATATGCAGCGATTTTTTACCCAAGGAAGCGGCAAACTTGGCTCTTTTCATTTACTATATTTCCCATAAAAAGGAGATTTTTTTATGAACAAAAAGTTAAAAATAGCAAGCTTAGTTGCTATTGTAGCAGTTTTTTCTGTGTTTAGCGTAAAACCAGCGGTAGCTTTAGACTTAGGCAAAGACTTAGGGAAAGCAATGGGAAACGCAGTTAAATCGGTGGAGAAATCTACTGGGAAATCGGCAGATAAACTTGCGGCAGACGCATTAAAATCGGCAACCAAAGCACTAGAACCAAAAGGACCAATAAAAGGGGTTCGGATAGTAGATGTACCTTCTGAATACGAAACCTTTTTTGCTATGCTTTTCGCTGGAAACCTTGAAAATTCTATAGACGCTTGTATGCCTGCTTGGCTCTATGCGGAATATAATGGATCGCCGAATGCTGTTGACTCTGTGATGAATGGAAGTGTAGTAACTTATACCCCATGCGACAGTAAGAAACGTATGATAAGCGTAATTTTCCAAAAAACCAAAGATGAAAATAATTCCTCAGGGGCAGGGTTTACTTATGTAAAAGGTACTGGTATAGATGGCTGCAAATCTAAAGCGGCAATGCCCACTTTTGTACTCACAGATAAGCAAATACTTAGCTTTAAGGACTTTGTTAAAAATGAGGATTGCAACGCAGTTCTCGATAATAAATCTAAAAGCAAAAAATAGTGCTGCAAATATCTCACCTGCACTGCCTAACTTGGGATGGCTCTCCCCTAACCCATCTTGAACAGGTTAAGCAGCTTTTGGATGTGGGTGCAAATTGGGTACAACTTCGTCAAAAAAACGGGTCGGAACAGGAAAAACTTAAAACTGCAACCTCTGCCGCTACCATTTGCAAAAAATATAAAGCCACACTGATAATCAATGATTCCCCTCAAATAGCCTTGGAAAGCGGAGCCGAAGGCGTTCACTTGGGACAAAAGGACTACCCTATTCCTGAGGCTCGCAAATTGCTGGGAAATACGGCCATAATAGGCGGTACGGCAAATACTGGACTTCAAGCATTGCAGTTAGTTAAAGAGGCTTGCGATTATATTGGTCTAGGTCCCTGGAAACCAACTGGGACAAAGGAAAACTTGAGCGAAATACTGGGCGAAGCAGGAATAAAAAAGGTTTTGGATTTGAATTTGAAAATTCCTGTTATAGCAATAGGCGGCATAACTCCCTCCGATGTTCCCAAAATACTATCACTTGGAGTTCACGGCATTGCCGTTAGCTCTGGCATAGTTACCGCACAAAACATAAAAGCGGCATTTAAGGAGTATTTAGTAGCCATTGATTTAGAGCAAACCGTTTTTGGCTTTGCTGAAAACATCGCCTAGCAGTTCGCCAACGCTATCACTTACATAACCGCCAAGTGCCTTGACCGTTCCCCAGGGGTCCGCCCTTAACTGGGTTTCTTGCCTCTCAACCATCAAAAACAAACCATCCAAAGCCTTACCTGTGGCATATTCCGCTAGATATGTGGAAATATCGTCTGGTAAGTCAGTATATGGCAAACCAGGCAGTGAGGAATTGCCAAGCGCATTGCTCAGGAGAATATTAGAACTAATACCGCTCTTTATGTTTGAGTATTTGCTTGCAAAGGATTTGTAATTGGAAGCAATAGGTGTCCAAAATTTGTTTGGGTTGAGCAAATTTAAAGGTTCTTTTATAATGGGAGCAAAAGCACTTTGCAAACCGCTGTAAGTTGTTGTGTGCAAATAA